>WJKO01000433.1 GCA_014729055.1 Promethearchaeota archaeon
CCTAACAAAATAGATCGGGAGTGCTTTTTTGTCTATTATTTTCTCAGTATATAATCCGAATTCGTCGAATTGTGATGTATCTCCAGAAAAATGCTCCAATAAAGAAACATATCTCTGCTTAAATTCTTCAGCAATCAAGTTTATCAATGCAGCTGCCTCTGTATCATTACAATTATCTAGAACCGCTATTGCGATGATCAAATCATCAGATTTTTTGAATTTAATTCTTAATTCGTTGAATGAAATCATTTTTAGATCCTTTTCGGTTAATTCACGTCCAAAATTCAACATCGCTATAAGAAATCCACTTATTAAATCAGGTGACATGTCAATATTCATAAAGCTCTGTTCAAAGATACATATTCCGGATGCTTCTTGAATTATCCATACATTAGATAACCATTTTTTTGCTGATTCAAACATCATATTTCACTAATTCACTGACTTGACTTATTAATTCTATTATATCCCTAATGAAATCTTCCATTTTCAGTTTTTCATAATAATTATTTGACTTAACGTCATCCTTAATATATTGAGTTGGCAAACTGAAGCCTGCACGCTCAACGTGACCTCCACCACCAAAATAGCTTGCAATCTTGTATACATTGATAATATTCGAATTGATATTAACCTTACCCGTCGTGATATTAATTGCAATCATTATAAAGTGGTGTTCTTGATCAAAAAACTTGAATTTATGTTCAAAGATTTCTTCGTATTTCTGTTCGATAACACGAAGAGAGCGACCTGGTCTCATATCAGAGGCAGAGAAACTGAATTCTATACCTCCAATCCCAAATAATGTTATTTTTTTTTTTGTTATGTGCTCCATTAAATAGTTTTCCTGACTTTTTTGCCATTTCAATAGATCTTGATATAATTGTTCTATCTCTGGAGCTGAAAAGTTTCCGATAGCAAAATTATTGACAAACATGTCCAATACGTCATAATTGCGGCTATATTTGCCTATAATAGTTTGCCATTTCTCCGTTTCTTTGATTTCCCATTTTCTAAAGTCGGAATCATGACTGTAATCAGCAATCTTGTTTGCGATCTTATCATCTGGAAGGAAATAGTCTTGAATAATCTCAGAAGCGCAACGTTTTGCGTCTATAATATAAGCACCACATAAATCTGAAAAGAATTTCTGAGTGATCTCATCTTGTTCGTGGTGATCGAAATAGGTTAAACTAATTCGTGAATTAGATAAGAATGGAAACAGACATTTAAATGAGGGATTAAAACCTAAATCTGTCAAGATTAAAAGATGAACATTTTTCAAGCTATCTTTAATTTTTAAAATAATATCATAAGTGGAGGGAATGATTATATCCAATGGTTCATCATTTTCCGCATACTTTTGTGTTTTAAAGAGTATTTTTAATATTGTGTTCCATTTATCAATGAATCCTGCTTTCACAACCCCCATCTTTTCTATAAAACTCGAATTAAATTTATCCATATTTTGCGCAAATAATGCCGCAATATAATAAAGATAATCTGTGTAATCGGTTCTTACATAATTCAAATTGATCTTTTCAATAGAATCAATTTGAGTTTCCGTTAAAGAAGATCGATTTAATAGAGACTTATCTGGTTTATGTTTTAAAACTTTGAAATATCTATGGACAATGGCTTGGGATCCAATTCCATCTAAATCTTCGGAATGGGTGAATGAAACAATATTTATCTCGGACATTTTCTAAGCTCTGTTTTATATATATTGGAGAATAAAAAGGAATGTAATTAAAAATATTTTAATTAATTTCATTAATTTAATTAACATAGTCTTTATTGCTTGATCTCGCTATTTCTTCAAGTAATTGGTCGCAAAATATAGAATCCCCAATTATATATAAGAACGGCGGTTATACCAACAGTGTATTGAATAAAAGTTCTTAATGCATTGGGCATATCCCCCATAGCGGGAAGAGCCCAACCAACGATCCAAGTCAAAATAAGGAATAATAATCCAAATGCAACTAAATACCCCCCTTTACGCATTGAACCCGTAGACTTTCTTGCCGTAGAAAAATATAAGTAGAAAAGATACAAGAAACAATATACAACATAAATTATTATCGCTGCTGTAACTATCGAAATTATCATTTCATTAAATGCCTCTGCAATAAAAGGAGCTAAAGGTATCAAAACTAAAAACCCGATTAGAATATATATCCGCCATCTTTTTTTTCCCGTAAACACTTCCATTGGATAAATATAGAAAATAATTGAAAACACGATAATTTCGAATATAACTAAGGAATCTCCTGGCATTGTCGTCCCAAATTGCTCGATTCCAAAAAAATCAAATTTTATTGTGCCGACAATTGAATTTATTGTGCCGAATATAGTACTGAGCCCATTCCATTGTAGAACCGTATCGATGAGCTGAATTGTAAAAATGATAATTAACGGGAAAAATGTGAAACCCATTAACTTAAATAATCTACGTAAAGGTGAATCCTCTGGGAATCCCGGATAACGGCACCATAAATGAAAAACAGTGATTATACCCGCCCCACACATAAAAATTAAGTAAATATAGTCGTAATCTTCTGCAGACACGCCACTTGGAATCCACTGAAATAATCCTAAAATTGTCCAAAATGCTGTAAATGAAATAGCGATAATAATACCGAGATTTCGCAATGATTTTCTCTTTTTTATTGATTCATCGGGAGAAACAATTTTTTCTGAATTTTCTGAAATTTTTATCACTCTCAAGAATATTGTTATTGATATAATTTTAAAACAAATATATGTATTTTCGCAATTAATCTATAAAATCCTTTACCATGGCTTTATTTCTGCATTTTTTTAGTATGATGTTTGCGAGCTCTTTTTTAAGCTTAAAATAAATTGCATAGATTTCCTCCATTGAATTATTGGGATAACGCTTCTTCAATCCAGCATCACGTCTAGAACATCCACCTCTCCGCATACAACAATATGAAAAGGACCCAAAACAAGGGAATTCGGAATCCCATTCATGTTTATCAGAGAACTCTTGCTTGATTTCAATAAATTCTTCAGGTGTTAAACCAACTTTCTTTAGCATTTGGTCACGTAAACACTTGAAACCAAAAGTAAGACTATACCCAGGTTTACAGCACCAACTAAGAGCTCGGCAGTCTCCACCCATACACACTGGCACGGGTGCATTTTTCCAGTTTGGCAAGTCACGTAAGAATTTCTTTGAAATTTTTTTTATGCCATCAGCGACCATTATTTTGATATATTTTCCCTATCGTTTAATATTTTTAGAAAATTTCGACAAATGATTATTGACTTACGAGAAATTTATATAATTTCTTTTTTAGATAAAAGATAGTGTTTTTATCATGGCAAGCGAACCGATATTAGGGACTTATGATTTAGAGAAAAAAGTAGAAGATACCTTAATTCTCTTGGAAGCCACTCTTAAGAACTATGGGGATCCAAACCGAGCAGTAATCATTGAAGATGCAATACTCCAAATGATAGAAGCCAAAGTCTCAGCGCATCCTCCAGACAGATATGCTTTACTAACCTTTGGAGAAACAACGGAAACAGTCATGAAGTTTGAAGATTGGGGTCAGAAGGAATTTAAGGAGCGGTTATATAATAATATCAATATACTCGGGGCGAGAGCGCACTTGGTGGATGGAATCCTTGCAGGATTTCAAGAATTGGCAAATTCTATGATGAAGCTGTTTGAAGGTAAGCAATTTCGAATGTTGATTGTCACCGAAGGGCAAATCGATCATTATGAAAACCAGCAAGATTGGCGCGAGCTTGTTGATAAATGTGAGAAAATTGGTATTTTCATCGATGTAGTTGAAATAACACCGAGACCGCATAAGAACATACTTCGATCCATTACGGCAGGTACCAAGGGTGAACATATCATAACTAAACTCGAGGACGTAGTACCTTACATGGTTTCTCTGGCATCTCGAAAAAAGATTACTTCGATGAACCAATCTGAAGCCGATAAAAATATGACTGCATTTCTCGAAATTATTGCTCAGCCTTTGGATAGATTAGATTCAAGAATTAAAAGTCCCATTGATTTATTAAATTTTGTTACGACTGAAGATGAGAGCACCAAATGTGCTATTTGTCACTCTAATACGTGCATGATATGTAAAGGGCCACATTATGCTTGCGGAGCGTATTGTCCGAATTGTGGTCGGTTTTTCCATGAGCATTGCTTTGCAGCGTGGGCAGAAAACTCGAAAGATACACCTCCAAGTATCGGTAAATGTCCAGTATGCTTTGCGCTTCTAAAAGTTCCTGGTGCAATGTATCGTGTTAAGGTCCTCCAAGGAAGGCTGAAAGGTAGATTTGAGCCGAAGGAAACAAAATACCGCGCAACAAAAATCAAAGCGAAAGAGTTGGGTTTGAATGGAGCAAAAATCGCTTGTCAGTGGTGTCGCAATGCATTTGATGCAGAAGAAGATATTATGCAGTGTGGTAATCCGAATTGTTTTGCCTACTATCATTTTGACTGCTTTGGTGATATGATCAAACAGACAAAAGGTCGTTGTAGAGTTTGTGATACCAAGCAGGGGAGAAGCTATGATGCAAACCCCGTTTTAGAAAAGATCGCCTAACTGCTTAGTTTAATTTATTGCTATTATTGCTATTATCTATTATCTATGCTATTATCTATTGAGATTCGATATAGATTTATAAACTTAAAGCCTATAATCGATAGCATATGGAAGATGATTTATAATTATAACGTCTAAAAAATTGCTCTTAGTTGCAACTGAAGCGAAGGGAACTAAAGAGAATGCGCACCTTCTAAATGCATCAAAGAAATTGGGTATCTCTTGTATTATTTTTTCGCTTGATGATTTAGAAATCAATTTAAAGGTACAAGAAGAAAGTGGATATGCTGTATTTCGTATTCAAAACATCTTAAAATATTATTTCAACGAATATTTTCAAAAAGAAATAAAAAAGGAAAGGTTAATTCAATATAAAGATAGTATACTAACATTTTCCCCCCAAGAGCTTGTCCTAAATTGGAATGTTAAGGTTTTAATTCGGCGCTTAGGCGCAGCCATCCCTATACAAAAAAAAGATCCTGAAATAGTTATTAAGCAAAAATTAAGAAACACATCAAAAAATCAAGGCAGTTTTATTCAGAAATTTTTAAAACGTCTATCTAAAATTGAATATTTAGAAAAAGCGGGATTCAATGTAATAAATTCCTCAAAATCTATAGAAAAAAGCATGGACAAGCTATTCACAACTTATAACATTATGCAAGAGATAAATAAAACACCCCTTTTAATTGTAAAAACCATTAATACACATTTAATTACAGGGTTCAATCGTTTTTTAGAACTTTTTGATACCTACAATGGTGATGTTGTGTTAAAACCGCAATTTGGCGGTCATGGTCTCGGCATTCTAAGGATAAATAGAAATAATTTCCATGAAATTCGCGATAAAATTGAAAAGATTTTGCTTAATGAAGGAAACTTATTTTTACAACCATTCATAAA
>WJKO01000434.1 GCA_014729055.1 Promethearchaeota archaeon
GATAATCGGGTGGAACTTTACAATTTAAAGAAGGATATAGGAGAAGAGAAGGATCTGAGTAATGTTGAGGTGGAAACCTCTAAAAAACTCTATGATACGTTGAAAAATTGGCAAAAAGAGGTCGAAGCCAAAATTCCCAAACCCAATCCTAATTATGGAAAAAAGTTTAAGAATTTAAAGGATTCGATTGTCGCTACTGCAATATGGCTTTATTACAAGATTATTAAGCGTAATTAAACACTTTTCATATAAGAATTCAAACATTCTCAGAATTAATATTCATAGACTATCTGTAACCATTTTTCTCCTTTAAACAATATATTATTAAGTTTGAATGACGATGACGATAAATTGAAGCGAGAAGCCTCCTTGTTGCCAACATAGGTCTCAATAATATTGCTTATATCCACTGATGTTTCGTTTCCACCATCCTCTGTTTCTTGATGGATGGATATTACTTTATCTTTCGTTCCATGTGTTTGAAATAGGCACTCTGCCAGTTTTTGTGTTTTTTTTAATTCGCGTCGGGGTGTATTCGCTAAAATAAAACTCTTTGCAATGTCGTTGGCAAACATATTCAAGTGTTCTTTATTACCGATCCATTTTCTTGCTAGCATCAGCTCGGATTTAATTATTTCGTCCTTTTTGTTGATATTGATTTCAATTTGAATGTTTTCTTGAAATGCACCGGGTTCAACTGTTTTTTTGATAATATCTTCCGATTTAATCGTGGAATCTTTCTCTTGACAATTGAAAAAATTGAAAAAATCCGAATTTTTTAAGTTGCTATAAAGCACTTTTAATTGTTTTTCAGACAATATTTCCTCCACCAATTACTTTCATAATTATATTTCATACTTTAGACTAATTTTAATATAGACAAGTATTTTTTTATAGATTCCTACCAAAGAAATGTTATGGATGTTGGTAAACCGAAGACCGAAGATATCTTCGAAACCGAAGATATATCTGGTTGGCATGAAATTGGCATTCATCGCTCTATTGCAAGCTTCTGGTACCAATTCGTATTATTGCTTTTAGCGGCGGCGCCCGGTTTATTGATGTACGGATATATCATTCCAAATTTCATATTACCATATCCAGATGCTTTGGGATATCAATCTTTCACGGTCACTTTTTTTGCAGTTCTTTTTGATTTGATGGACGTTGCCACAAAGCCCGCGTGTGAACGATTTGTAGCCCAATATGCCGAAATTAACCCTAAAAAGGCACTTAAATACGTTCAGTTTTTCATGTATTTTCAAATGTTTACGGGCTTAATTCAGATTACTACCATAACAATTTTTTGTTTTACATATATAATCCATACCAGTTTAAACTATGCTCTGTGGTTTTTCCTTTTCTACTCAACCACACAATTTCCCGGAATGCTGGCAGCTTATACCTCGACGCTGAAAGGATATCAACGGTTTGATAAATCCAATATTGTAGAGATCATTCAAGGCGTATTATTTGAAAATGTAACCCAAGTCTTTTTTATTCTAATTGGAAGATTATGGGGGGCAAATAACCCAGCACTTGGGGAACTTATGGGGGCTACAATAGGATTCATTCTCGGGAAGTATATTGACGATTTCTTTGCAATGGGATTAGCTGCATATTATGTTAGCAAAATATTAGAACCTTATGGGATCCGTCTACGTGAAACAATCATACCGACATTTACCGTTGACGAGGCAAAAGAAAGCCTGTTATATGGTGTAAAACTGCTCGGAAGTACGGTTATTAGTCGAGTTACGGATTTTATTACGCTTACAATGATGATTAGCTGGGTTCCGAATTATATTTCTATAATCGGATACTTAGAAGTAGCAAGGGCAGTAGCAAGCGCCGTAACCGTCCGATACAACTTCACTGCACTTCTTGCTCAAGCATACAATAATGGAAAAAAGAAGTTAGCACAATATGTCATTACACGCTATGTTAGTCACTGGTGGTACTTCGCGTTTTTTTTGTCTTTGGAAATATCAATTCTGGTTCCAACGATTCTCGAATATTTAGGCGGTGAGTGGGGACGCGCGGCATGGATAATTCCAATCTATATATTCCCGAGACTACTTGTCACCCCACCTTGTATCGGGGCAGATATTTTGCAAGCTTGTGATAGACCAATGTATCGAACATATGGAATAATTTCGGAGAAAATAACCAAAATGATTTGTGTATTTCTCTTTCTCAGCCCGTGGGGTTTACCAGCAATATTCGGTGAGGGTGTTATTATTATTCTATATATTCTGCATGATATCCCTGCATATATTGTCATCACAATTGTTGAATTTGCACTAATACATTATAAGGTAGTCCCAGTTAAAATAAATTGGTGGCAGACTTTTATGGCTGGTACGCTCGGAAGCGTTCCTTTAATTCCTATCAATATATTAATGATAAACAGTTTTATTAAAGTCTGGGAAATCAGTGATACGTTAGTGATACCCGTAATTTTGATTTCGTTTTACGTGATTATTATGTTATTTTCATTCCCCATGTTGATTTTCTTCTTCATTGGACTCTTTGGAGGTTGGGATGACGCGACTATGGATGAATTTAAACGGGCAGAAGATCTCTGTGGACCGAGTAAATTCTTCTTTGCAATTTTTGTCAAGATGGCGGGATTAGGGCATAAATACTGTCCGTTTCGAAATAAGTTTGCAACATCACACAAAGAAGCATATGAAGAAATAGATGAATTGATGCAAATTGTGGTAAAAAAATAATGATAAGAAGTTTATTTCCATCACGGTGAGCTGGGCGTGGGAAAATACTGTAGAATCTCACGGAAAAACACATATGGACAAGTTAAATGCCGGCTCATACACATTCACATGCACACAAGACATACTGGACTTTCTTAAGCACAAAATGAGTGACCCCGCCTTCTATATCAAC
>WJKO01000435.1 GCA_014729055.1 Promethearchaeota archaeon
ACGTTTATATTGAATGATTTGATTCTGATTACCCTTTTTATAATTGAATAATATGAATCTCTGCTTTAGATCAACATTTTTAAAAAAAACAGAATTCTTACTTTTATTATAGAACTCCCAAATTCCATTAAATTGACCATTTTTTAAATATAATTGTCGTAACGCTGCACATCCATTGCTTCCCAAAAAGTTATGCTGGACAATAACCGAAATTATCCCTCCTTGTTTTGCAATTTTAAAAAAAGTTTCCAAAGCAAACTTGAATAATTGCGGGTCTCCCGTATATTTTCTTCCACGGATAACAGAGGTTTGATGTTGGTATAATTGATATTTCTTGACCAAGTCCAGTTGCTGTTCTATTTTTTTACAATATAAATCATAGTCTTGTTGTATTTTAGGATCTCTTTTAAGAAGTTCCCGTTTTCTGTGATCTTGTTTTTTTCGTGAAAGAATTTGAAATTTTTCATCGTAATTTCTAAAAAACTCACGATCGTTGGCTTTAAGAATTTCCCACGGAGGATTTCCAACAACAAGGTCAAATCCTCGAAGAGAGGGGTATAATTCATTAATCTTTGGATGATAATGTTTGAATACTTCTGGATAAATCGAAAACCAATTTATACCCTCTGCTTCATTTATTTCATCCAAAAAATTATTATATTCGTTAGGATGACTCTTTACATCCTCTTCTATATTTCGAAAGTAGGATAAAACGCTATTTTTCCGTTTTATATTCCTAAATGGAATCTTCATTAGTTGGAGATCCCCAAATTGTTCGAAAAGCCAATTTTTTAATAATATTTTGCAAGCTTTAACGCTATGTTCGTCGATATCTAATCCAAAAATGCAATTTTCAGCAATGAATCTCAATTTTTTTCTGAGTATGTTTGTTTCAGTGTTATTCTTTCTCAGACCTACTAACAAGAATCTTTCTTTCATTTCTTGGAGAAAAAGGGTTTTCTCAGCGCTATCTTCCCCCCTATCTTCTAATTTAGTCAATTGTCCCTCTAAAATTGATGCTGCTTTATTAATGTAAGGTATTAGAGATCGAACGCATGATCTTAAAAAGATGCCAGTACCCGCCGTAATGTCTATGGCTCTCACAGCAATTATATGTTTGAGTAATTGAATTGACTTTTTGACGCCGATCTCAGATATTATTGAATCAATATCTGAAAAAAATTGTTTTATGAGTCTATCTTTCTTCCTTTCGATTTGCTTCATTGACGTTTTGATTAAAAAATCAGCAAGAGCGTTTGGTGTATAATAGGATCCTGCTGACTTTAGCAACAATTGGCGTTTTTCCTTCAAATCGGAATAATAATATATACTATCTTTGTATGTCCAATTTAATCGTATAGAACGAACTTCACTAAAAAGTCGTTCGAGAAAATGCGTTTTAATCGTTAATTGGTATGGAAGTTGTTTTTTACTTGCCACGAAAATTAAATATTCCTCATAAAATGTAAGTAAAAGTTTGATTAGTAGGATTTTAGAGTTGGTTCCTTCATTCAACCATTCCAATTTGATATTTACATTCTTTTCAGTTGAGTTTTCGGCGGATTTATTTAGATTATTTTTGTATAGTTTAGATAGACCCGAGACCAAATTGGTTTGCTCATTGGTGTTAATTATTTCTTTTAGCAGAGTTATTGGATGTGAATTGATAAATTGAAGACATTGAGATAAGAACGATTCCTTTAATTTATTATAGCGTTTTGCTTTTTGAATTAAGGAATTGAACGAAAACATGATTATTCACTACAGACTACTAACTACTATAGATGACTACAATAGATTGCAGATTATTTATGAAGTTTATAATTTCAAATTTAAAATTTAGAGTTTATAATTTGTGATTGCATTGAGGACATATCGTCCAGCTTTTTGCGACTAATTTTCCGCAACTCGGACAATTTGTGAATATTCCGCTATTAATTGGCGACTCGACATATTTCTCAGCTTTAAATTCCGCTGATACCCGCTTTGCGTCCTTAATATTTAGAATTAGATCTTCCATAGAGATTTTTTCTCTACAAAATTCACATTCATCAATATTCGTCAATATTCGTTCTCCACAACTGGGACAAAATCCCTTAATACTTTTGAGGTCGAATTTTAAAACAATATCTTTTAAACCCATCTGTGAAGCTTTCGTATATATTATCTCCAATATAACATCGAGGAATTTATGTTTAATTTCTTCGGTAATAATGTGTTTTATTACCATTTCTTCTGCTATATCCCGGGCGATCTGGGGTAAAGGGTTCATTTCGCTTAATCCGAAGAGTTTTTTATTTATCAGCTGCGCGAGCAACATATCATTAATTTTTCGGTTAAGATATGAGCCTACATTATCACTCTTGTGGAAAAAATATGGTTCTGACTTATAATAGAAACGATAGACTCCGAGGTTGCTATTTAAGACTAAGTTCAAGTTTCTATCTAAATCTTGCAACAACTTATCTCTCAAATCCACATATTTCTGAAAATTTTCAAGATAATTGTCCGTAAACTCTTCTGGCGAAGCTTTAACGTTAATTTTCTCTTCATTAATTTTATTCACTATAATTCTGCGAAGCTCGTTTAAAGAATGTTTAAATTGTGCCTCGCTATATAATTGCATGTCAGATTCATGCGACTTTCTTAGATATAACAATTCTAACTCACGAAATAGTATTAAATCATCTTCAGATTTGACCAACTTCGATTTGAAATCGTCTAATTCACGAGAGAGACGTCTAAAATCTTGGTTTACTTTTCCAAAGACTGCAATAAAATCGGTTTCATTCATATGAAACTGTGGATTCTCCAAAGAATTAAAGAAAATATAGATTAAAGCCAAATGTAGTGTTAGAGTTTGAGGAATTCTAAAAAAATCTTTTCCTAATTTGGATGAAAAAGTGCCGATTTGACCAACAATTTCATTGATATCTCCTATACCTGAACCGCCAAATTCCAATATATTGAGAGTATTATTCAATAGTCCGAACAGGGCGTCCTCTAATTCGCCCAGTAATGTCTTTTTTTCTTCATATATTTTTTGTTTGATCAAATGTTTGGTTCTAAGATTTTCTAAAGCTTCGTTTCTTTTAAATAGGGGAATTAACCAGTTTTCATGTTCTTCTGATACAACTAATGTGTTGAGAAGCTGTAATCCTTGCTCAGAAATACTATACCCTACAATATCTCGTCCTTTTCTACTTTTTACG
>WJKO01000436.1 GCA_014729055.1 Promethearchaeota archaeon
GAGATCACAAATGAGCTTCGAAAATAGAAAATGTCCTTATTGCAATAAAAAACTAAATCGTCCTTATTGGCGCCACATTCAAATAGAACATCCAAAGAAATTCGAGGAAGACACGGGAACTTGGATTCAATTATTTAAAGATTATAGAGCTATGGGAATGAATGTTGATATTTCCATTAAGGCAATTTGTGAATTATTTAATAGGTCTGAAGAAGAAATTAGGTCTTTCTTGGAAGGTCATAAAGTTCTATGAATACAATAGATAACATAGACTACTACTACTTAGAACATTCACAACTTTTATATATATTTCATATATGTCTATCTTATTTTCTCGTTTTCTCTACACGTCTTCCCCAACAATTCTCAGTACAGAATTTACAAGTTTCGTAAAACATTCGTCGACGTTTTCCCCAGTTTTTGCACTTGTTTCTATAAATGCTGCACTATTAATAGAATCGGCGAGTTTCTGACCTTTTCCAGTTTCAACTTTCCGTATATTATCCAAGTCAATCTTATTACCTATAAGAATATAAGATGAATTTGGTAACGCATATTGTTTGAAATCGTTTAACCATTTTTCCTCGATTTCATTAAAGCTAGGTGCTCTTGTGACATCATATACAAGAATGGCCCCTACACATCCTTGGAAATACATTGGTCTAACACTTTCGTATTTTTCCTGTCCTGCTAAATCCCAGAGAACTAATCTTACAGCATATCTAATATCAGTTTTTTCGATAACAACATCTTTTGCGATAATACTCGCTCCTAATGTAGGTTTATAATCTTCTGTAAACATCCGATCAACATATCGATTGATTAAGCTTGTTTTTCCGACTCCCGCACTGCCTAGTACAGCTATTTTAAATACAAATTCTTTTACATCCATTAGAACTCTTTCTCCTCTTTATACTTTATTTTATAATCACTTTAATATTTTCTTTTGATATCGTTCTGGATATCGTTATTCTTTTTCTTTTTTTTGTATTTCAACTTCAAAGATACATTCGTTTAATCCCTTGCAAATATGTGAAACTTCAATACTATCTCCTAAATCAGAAGATTTCGCCATAGTCCCATATATTAAACCTTTAAAAAATTCACATGTAAAACCTTCAGTTTTTCTTCCAGGTAATATCGTAACTGCACCCTTGCAGAAGGGACAGTTTTTTATTTTTATCAATATCATATTGTCTTTGGGGTAAGATATTTCCGTTTTCATCTCATTTGAAAGAGTATTTTGAATTAAATCGATAAAATCGCTCAATGTTCCTCCATACGGCGAGAAATAAAAAGAGAATTTTCTCCCAATTTCGTACATAACGGTCTTGGAATAAGCTAGTAAGAAATTCATAGCATTTACGAGTTTAATAAAATCATCAAATGATGTTGTACCCTTAGATGGGAGTTTTTCGTTCGTTATGTCAACATTTGCAAATTGAATAATACTTTTTCTGCCATCAGCATCAAGAACATCAAAAATAGCTTCAAGTAAAGCATTAACAAGGCTATTTTTTACTACTTTATCTGACAACATTATAGATAATTATCGGTTATTCATTTTAAAAATTTTCTCAAAATATTTCTCGAATGCTTTAATTTTCAAGGAAAAACTCTTTAGCTATAAAACGAATTTATAGCTTTGTGGTTTAAAAAAATGCTATACAATTTTCCGTATAAAAATGTTCAAGATATTCGACTTTCAGATGATTTAGATGTTACAATCTACCATGTAAAAGAATTATCTGACGTTGACGAGTCTGCAGAGGAAATCGTTAAGTCATGTCTTAATAATCCTTTTGGCGCGAAACGAATTTCCGAGTCTCTGAATCCCGACGACAAGGTTCTCCTCATTGTTGACGATATATCTCGGCCAACACCAATTGCGGAATTTATTTCAGTCATTTTAGATGAGATCCATTCCTGTGGCGTTAAGAGAGAAAATGTTGAGTTTTTAATTGCTTTAGGTACTCATCGTTTCATGACTCCAAGAGAGATGGAACAGAAGCTTGGTAACAATATTTGTAACCAATATATCGTTAAGAATCATGAATGGAATAATCCAGACGAACTGCATAATTACGGCACTCTAAATGATGGCACGGAAGTTGTTTTAAATAAAGCGATAGCTGAATCTGATTTTGTAATAGGAGTTGGCTCCATTGCACCTCACCCCGCAGCGGGATTTTCAGGCGGAGGAAAGATTATCGTGCCTGGAGTTGGAACGGATAAAGCAGCAGGTAATTTTCATTGGGAAAGCATTATGTATCCTCAAAAGGATGTATTGGGAGTACGAGATAATCCTATGAGGGAAAACATAGACAAAATTGCTAATATGTCTGGATTTGATTATATAGTGAATGTCATTATGGACGGGAAAAACCGAGTTGTGAAAGCGGTGTGTGGGGATCCCATAGAAGCTCATAAGATTGGATGTGAGATCTCATTGGAAATCTTTGGTGTAAAAATCAAGGATCCCGATAAAGCAGATATATTCATTATTGACACGCATCCTTTGGATCAAGAATTATGGCAAGGTGTAAAAGCATTATGCGCTTTGGAATGTATTATACCCGATAATGCAATAGGCATCATTGTTAGTCCACTTCCTGAGGGAATATGCCAGAGTCATCCTGAGGTATTGGAAAATGGGTTTATGTCGTTTGATGAAGTAAAACCTTTAGTTGATAGTGGTCAAATATCAAAGATTGTGGGTCATAATTTAGTACAAGGTGGTAGATTATTGCAACACACTACTTGTTATTTAGTATCTCCTGGAGTGTCAAAGCGTCAAGCCAATCAAATGGGTTTTGATTATTACAAGGATCCTCAAACTGCGTTAGAATCTGCAATTCGTGAAAAAAAGGATAAAGAGAGGATTAGAGTAATCATTCTCGGTATGGGCGGGGAGATCGCCCCAATAGTTGATTAAGGGACAAAATATGGAAAAATATTTCAAAAGAGCATGTCAACAAGTATATAATAATGAATTAAAAAATCTAGTAAAAAAGTGATAATACTATGACGTTTATTGATTGGGCAAATTTAACAAATCCCATATATTCATATAAAAATTGGGCTGTGAAAGATGCTTGTATGGAGTATAAAGACGGTATCTTCTATTTATTTTATTCTGCCTTTTATCGAGACCGTTTTAAGATTAAATGCCATGTAGTAGAAGTCTCAACTAAAGATTGGCTAACATTTTCCAAGCCAATATTCAACTTATCAAGTAAGGAAAAGGGCTGGACGGGTCTTGCGTCTCCAAATATAAATAAAATCAATGATAAATATATTTTAACGTTTAATTCGTGGGGAAATCGTCATTCTAATAAGCGGACAAACAATTTATTTTATATTGAATCGGAAGACTTGATACACTGGAGTGAAATGAGACAAGTGGCGAGGAACCTTACAGAGAATATTCGAGTAATCGATATTGCTGTTGCTAATGAGAATAATAAATTCTATGTCATTTGGAAAGATCGAGATCGGAAACGTATTACTAAAATGGATCGGGCACGAATTGCCGTTAGTCATTCACTTGATGGTACTTTTGAGTATATTGGAGATGGATATATGAAATTCCTTCTCAAAAACGGCACGGAGAGTTCTAAAATACATGAAAACTTTGAGTTTATAAAGATAGATGGGATTTGGTATATCTTGAGTACTGACTATAGACCACATAGACCGTATTTATACAGAATTTCGGGAACGGGAAGAGGTGTTGATGATAATTGTTGGCTGAAATGGACAGATGGTTATGAATTAAACATTCCACAAGAGCAGTTTAATACTCATGACAGATCAAATGCTGGTTTTCTTGCAGATTGGAGAGAATATGATGGTCATTATTATCTATTATATGCTGGAACCACAGAAGGCAGATCACATGCACGACGAGGTGATAGTAAGCTTGGTCTGGCACGTTCCAACAACCTATTAATATGGAACCTACCTTGAATTATTCTAAAACCGAGCTAGATCTTATTTTTTTTTCTTTAATTATTTCCTAAAAAAACTTAACGAATCAAATCTAAACGAAACTAAACGAATCTATGGCTTGATAAAAGAAAATATAGAGAAATAAAAAGAAAAAATTGTTTAATTCTTGCGGAGTTCATCTACGTTTATCATTATTCTGGGATAGTTCTCCAGTTTTGCGTAGAAATATTTGTTAATAACCTCAACCAATGAATCCTTTGATTCTATGACATTCTCTATCCATTCTTTTTTATCGATGTCATCGTTGATGCTTAGGCTTTTTCTCAAATATTTCATTCTTTTAAGAATTTTCATTTCCAGTGGTGTTTCCGCGTATTCTATTAGATCGTCCATTAGTTTATCAATCTTATTAGCAATCTTATCTGCTGGAAAGCCCTTATTATCAAGTTCTTCATCTGTTATTTTGTCTATGATATTGCATATTTCGTAAATGCTAAGAGCCTTAGGTGTTAGAATTTCTCGGATCAAGGCTGCTTTTTTATGTGCACCCTCCAATTTGTATAAAATGAACAATCTCTGTATAAGTTTTGCATAATTTAGCGTATTCGAGCTTGCAAAAGTTTTAATCTCATTCTTTATCGAATCAACATATTTTGTACTAAAGGTTGGCTTTAAAATGGTAGTATCTAATGTGAATAATGGTATTTTATTCTGTCGTTCTTGGATTTCTTTATAATAAGGCATTATTTGCTCATCAATTGGTCTAATGTCTCCTTCTTCGTTTTCCCATGTTATTTCCAGTATATTTGTAATGTTAATTATATGTCCTTTATCCTCATCCATGAAAATCCATTCGATCTTGTTCCAACCA
>WJKO01000437.1 GCA_014729055.1 Promethearchaeota archaeon
CTAATGCCCCATTAAAAGATGTATTGGAATTATGGCAAGGTTTGGGATACAATCGACGTGCAATTTGGACTCAAAATATTGCTAAACGAATTATTAAAGAATTTGACGGAGTAATACCCAAAGAAACACAAATTTTAGAACAATTCAAAGGATTAGGTCAAGCAACCGCGGGGGAGATAAGCACGTTCGTTTATAATATTCCTAATGTCTTTATTGAGACCAATATTAGAAGAGTCTATATCTATTTCTTTTTTCCATCAAAACATAATATAAAAGATAAGCAGCTGAAACCTATTATAGAAAAAACTTTAGATAAAGATAATCAAAGAGAATGGTATTATGCATTGATGGATTATGGCGTATTCTTGAAAAAAAGATTCCCAAAAGTTAATCCAAATAGAAGAAGTGCCAGATATAAAAAACAATCAAAGTTTAAGGGATCTAAGCGGGAATTAAGAGGTATGCTTTTGAAATTGATGCTGAAAGAACAAGAATTGGAATTAGACGACATAGAAAATAAAATTGACAGGAAAATTTCAGAAATAAGACAATGTCTTACTGAGCTAGTAAAAGAAGGTTTCCTTAAAAATTCAGTAGTAGAGGATACGGAAAAATATAGAATTAAAAAATAGCAAAATGAGATAGGGTTTATATAATCATTTATAAGACGTTAATGGTGGATATTCATCAGTTAATGATCGTTTAGATATGTCATTATTTATTGTATATCTATTATCTTCCGTTTCCAATTACATTTCATTTTTTTTCGTTTAAAAGGAATCAACAATGTTATCCTATAGAAGATACAAAACTATGAGGATAAAAAAATGACTTTTCTACCTAAAGCATTATATAGAAATAACATTGCCAACCATTTGAATGATATTCGTAAAGGATATATACGATTATCAGGAAAGGGTGTTATATTTGGTCTCATGTGCGTAGATCAAGATGCTAAAGTAATCGCCATTAATGAATTTTTTGATAAGAAATTGAATGTGTGGGATCTTAGCGCCCTCGGAGCTGCAATGTACGGTGTATCAAAACAAGGTATGGATTGTTTTGGTGCTGAGAATCTTGAGCGATCCAGTCTAATTTATAAAAACATGCAGTTTTTTGTGCGTTCAATTGGTTCATTTAAGTTAGACCAAAGAGGAAAACGAGAGTTGTTAATAATTGTTCTCGCAGACAGACGAGTTAATTTAGGTTTGATCATCCTTCAAATGAACAAATTTGCTAAAATAATCAGCAATGAAGTTCAAGGTAATCAGAAAATTAAAGAAACTCTGAAAATGTCAGAAGAAGAGATGAGAGCTCATATCAAACAAGTTAAAAATGAATTATTTAAGAAAGCTGAATCTATGAATATGCTATCTTGAGGTGTGTATATTATATGACGATACAAGAAAATATTAAACGAGAGAATGAAACTTGCGTTATGCAATTCAAAGTAGTATATTGGGGACCTGGGGAGAGTGGTAAAACAACGAATTATATACAGCTTCTCAAGAAATATAATAAAAATAAAATTAGCAAGGGTTTTCAGATAGAAACAACAGATCATCGAACACTCTGGCAAGATTCCGTTTTCCTGACATTTCATACGACCATATTAGGCAAGAATTATCAATTTGTTATTCAGATAACAACTTGCACAGGTCAAGAGCGATTTCTATCAACTCGTGAATATGTATTGCACGGTGCAGACGGCATCATTTTCGTTGCGGATTCACATCCTGATAAAATGGACGCTAATTATCGTAGTTTTCGAGAACTGCTTGCTTTTATATCAGGTCGAAATATACCTTTTTTAATACAATTGAATAAACGCGATTTAGATAACGCAGTTCCAGTTAATCAATTCAAAGAAATAATGGGTTTACCAGATTCATTGGTGGATGAAGATGAACATTATATCGTATATCCATGTGTTGCAATTAAAGGGCAAGATGTATATCGAATATTTCATGATTTGATAGAGAAAATTTTGATACGAAGATTCAATCCGAATCGGTTTATGGTCTAAAAAAACAAAATCTTTTTTTTTATGAATAAAGAAGTTCATTCTATGTCTCAAAAAATCGAATTAATTAAAAATAAGACAACTAATTTTACAATTGTTTTATCAGATAAGGCATCACCATCCCAAAAATATGCCGCTAGTGAGTTGAGCAGATACATCGAGGAATCTACAGGGGTGAAAATCAACATCGCAAATTTAATCGAGGATCTACCGAAAAAGTCAATTATTCTCGGAGATCACCCATATATTACTAAGAATTATCCCCAAATTGATTTTGAAAATCTTGAAAATGAGGGCTATTACTTTAAGTTCACAGAGCATAGAATAATCATTGCGGGTTCAAAGATTAGGGGGACTTTGTACGGAGTATACTCGTTTTTGGAAGAGTTTCTTAATATTCGTTTCTATGATCCCGAATATACCATTATTCCAGCAAATGAAGATATAATATTGCCTGAAATCTCTGAAGAGAGGACACCAAGTCTCAAGTATCGAATTGTAACTTATTTAAATTTATTAGATCCAGAATTTACACCGACTCAAAAATGTAATATGAATCCATTTGCAGAAGAAGAGTTAGGTGGATGTTATTTATTATCAACAGCCCATCTCACTCATACGTTTTATCAGCTTGTCAATCCAAAAAAATACTTCAAAACGCATCCAGAATATTTTGCTTTAGTTAATGGAGAACGTATATCAAACATGGGCCAATTGTGTTTATCTAATCCTGAAGTAATTAAGATTGCCACTGAAAGTGTCTTAAGATGGTTTAAAGAAGATCCTCGTGTAATGTCGATGGGCGTAATCCAAAATGACGTTAATAATTATTGCGAATGTGCGGAATGTAAAAAACTTGAACAGAAGTATGGTGGCGTTCATAGTGCACCTATTGTAAATTTATGCAATCAGATTGGAGAGCGGCTGGCAAATGAATATCCAGATCAAGAGAAATATATACATACCATAGCTTATACATATTCATTAGAACCACCCGAAGACTTAGAAATACACCCCAGAGTTATCATCGTGGCATGCGATATGTATCCAGATTGTGCCGATGATAAGCCCATAGGAACAGATTCACGCACGAAGAAGTATTTAGAATATGTCAGAGAATGGGCAAGATTAGCCGATCATATGATGATATGGCATTATGCAGTAGATTTTGTTCATCCTTTACTGCCCTTCCCAAATTTTAAATCTCTATATGAAAATGCAAAGATCTATCAAGAAATTGGGATTGAAGGAATCTTATACCAAGCAACTACTCAGCTAGGCGTTTATGGCGAGTTTGAGGAATTTCGCAACTGGTTTTGCTATAAAGTTTTATGGAATACAAACGTTGAATATAGGGAACTCGTAAAAGATTTCATTTACGGATATTATGGTACAGCAGCAGATTTAATTTACGAATATTTCAATAATTTGCAAAAACTAGCTAAACCTAAAGAAGTTAGAATGCATTTATATTCAGGACTTGAAGCGGGATATCTGAAAAAGCCTTTTGTGCTCAACTATCAGAAAAAGATTGAAGGAGTAATGAAAAAACTTGAGACAGAAATCGATAATAATACTGAAAAAGTGACTGAACAGACTCGTCTTGTTCTAGATCATGTTGAAAAAGTTTTATTCTCTCTTGATTATACTTATTTAATTTTTCCAGTAGAATATGAAGTAGCATTGGGTAAAATCAAACCAAAAGATTTTAACTATAGAAAAAAGGTATTGAAGAGATTTCAATCTTGTGTCAAGAAATATCGAGTGGGCGTTTTATCTGAAAATGTAGGTGCTAAAGCATTTTTGGAGAGGCAGAAATTGATATGTGGGGAAAATTCAATCTTAGCAATAGCAGAACTGGCGCCTACTATCATGGGTATTTTAAATTCGTTATTAAAAAAAGTCATGAATAACCTTGATGATAAACAGGGTTTTCGACCCAATGACTATATTACATCTGCACTCAAAGCGGGTTTTCATCCGTTAGAATTGAATAGTTGGATGAATGAAAAACAATTGGTATCTTGGACCCGAGATGCTGATATTTGGACCAGAAAACTGAACGAGGAGAGAGTTAAATCATATGTGAATCCAGAAATCCCCCATACAACAAGGAAACAGCTGCCTTCCGCAGTTTTTGGTATGATTAAAGGAGTTCCAAATCAAACTGAAAAATTTGAATAATGAAAAAATAAAATGAGATTAAATTACTTAGTTAATGTTGATTGTATTTGTGTTGGTTAATGGATAGTGATTTTTTTTTTCTTACCAACATATAATACAAATACGCCAGTAATTCCCAAGATGATGAACGGCAAATAACCTGGTATGGATGTTCCAAATAGTTCACCCAATTCCGCGGTTAGAGTCTGCACATCTCCAGAGTCTGTGTTAGAGCCACTCGGAACCTCAGCAGCAGAGATTAGAGAATCAGTTGGCAGTCCAGAAGCCCATGGACCTGTTGAGAATGCTTGAGCTATTGAAACCCAAACCTGAATCAAGGCTCCCGCACCATTCATCCAAGCATTATAATTAGCGATGATATCTGCTTTATTATTATTCACGAATTGGATCCATTCATTTGACACAGAGAATCCCATTGTAAAAACTACTACATTTTGATCGACTGACCAGATTATATAATCTCCGTCTCCAAAAATTATTTCAAGAGATCCTTCAAACGAACCGATTTCATCAGTAATATCAGTTATGTTATCCTCTTGCGTCAATACGGCAACAATTAAATCCCACCAAGTTTCAACATCTCCGATAAGATCTTCTAACATGGGATGTTGTTCGGCTGCTTGCTTTATAGTATTGGGAATATCGTTAAGAAGCGGATTATCTTCCATTTCAACAACGACACATCCTATAACTGCCGTAACCTCATTCGTAGTATCATTCTTGTACCATATCTGAGCGCCAGCGTTTACGTCACCAGATAAGCCCATAGGATTATTATTCGACAAATTCGAACTATAATCTGTTTCCCAAAGTAACGTATAATCCTCGACTTCTTCATCATCTGGCATATATTCGTCGATAGCGGCGTATATATTAGATTGTAGTATCGACAATGATAGAAATGCTAATATCAATATAGAGAAAAATTTTGTATTCTTTTTCATAATAAAAACTCTATTATTGAAGATCTAATTTTTTATATATAAACGTAATGCTTAGTTTGCATAAAATATTGGAATTTTTTTGCTCAATAATTAGTCTTAACCGTCGTTTGTTAGCCAATTCAATGATATAATCCCTTGTAGTTAGGTTTATAATGATATTATTCTGTATTCAGAAAAAATGTTACTTCTTAAGAAAGATAATTTTTCAAAAATTCCTATATTCGATTCAAATACACCAAAAAAATAAAAAAAAAGAATTAATTGTATAAATCGATGACTCGATTAGTGGATTTCAAATTTTTTCTTTTTAGAGATATATAAAACGAAAACACCTGTCATTCCTAAAATAACTAAAGGTAAATAGCCCGGTATTCCCTTTTCATATAATGCCCCAATCGCAGTAGTTACGGTTTTGACGTCTTCAGAATCAGTATCACTACCCGATGGCATACTTGATGCCTCAGGTGCTGATGGAGAAGCGGAAGCAGAAGCCCAAAGACCACCAGATAATGCACTTGCTATTGAAACCCAAGCACCAATCCATGTAGTTAAAGCAGTCATATACGTATCATAGTCTTCTAAAACACCACTTGCTTGTTCTTGAACATAACTGATCCATTCATTTGAGACAGTAAATGCAATCGTGAATATAATTGCATCAATGTCCACTGACCAAATTATGTAATTTCCTGCTCCGAAGTTCAGTTCAAGAGATCCCTCTGTAGTTTCAATTGATTCCGTAATATCGGTAATCTCCTCACTTTCTATCAACACAGCAACTATCAAATCCCACCACGTCTTTGCATCTCCAATAATAGAGCCTAAAGTAGGATCCGCGTTCGCAAATAATTTAAGCCATGATGGAATATTATCGAGTAGTGGATTATCTTCAATTAAAACTACAACACAGCCGATAACTGCGGTTACTTGATTTTCAGTATCGTTTTTATACCAGACTTGTGCACCAGCACTCACTTCAGCAGTTTCCTCAGTTCCTAAAGGATTGATCGTTGTGTAATTACTGCTGTAATCGGCTTCCCAAAGTAAATTATAACCTTCTACGTCTTCTTCGTTTGGCATATAATCATCAATCGAAGCCATTGCACTTGTTGAAAGTATCGATAAAAGCAAAAGGCTTATCATACCAAGAGAAGCATATTTCAGACTTTTTTTCATGATTAATCACTTTATTTTTATAATGGGTTTTTTATTAAAAAAACGAATTACTGTTATTAATTTCAATGTCATAATTTA
>WJKO01000438.1 GCA_014729055.1 Promethearchaeota archaeon
AGAGCGACCTTTTCAGGTGCAGACACCTTACCGCGGAAAACAAAAGAAAAATTTGAAGATGCTGTGAAAAATGGAGGGGGAACCGTTCAATTACTCGAAGGATATGGATTAACCGAAGCTGTGACTGCGATCATGGCTATGCCTTTGGGTGAGTATCGTGAGGGGAGTATCGGCGTTCCATTCCCAGATATGTCCGCCAAGATCTGTAAAATAGGCACCACTGAGGAGTTGCCTATCGGGGAAGAGGGGGAGATTTGTTTAAGCGGTCCAGCTGTAATGCTTGGATATTTAAATAATCCTGAAGCAACTGCAAAAACATTGAAGAAACATCCCGATGGGAAAGTCTGGTTACATACTGGCGATATAGGAAAACAAGACAAAGACGGGTTCTTCTATTTCAGTTTACGCCTTAAACGAATGTTAAAGGTGAGCGGTGTAAACGTGTACCCTAAAAACGTAGAAGAATTAATTAGAAACCATCCTGATGTAGAAGAGGCTTGCGTGATTGGAATACCCGATGAAAAGCAAATCAATCGAGTCAAAGCATTTGTTGTATTAAAGGATCCCGAAAAGGAAACAGAAGAAACTAAAGAGGACATCAAAAAATATTGTCTTAAGAATTTGTTGAAATGGGAATCACCGAGAGAAATAGAGTTTAGGCAAGAATTACCAACAACGTTAGTTGGAAAAATTGCATGGAAGAAACTGGAAGATGAAGAAATTGATAAATTAGAAAAACAAGGAAAATACACAGGTTAATTAAAACCTGTTCCTATTTCCTCCTTCATATTTCCTAATTTTCATATTTCATATTTTTCATGTTTCTTATTTTCGTTTTCTTTTTTCCTATTCTTTATGAAATTATACCACTCTGGTCATAAAAATCAGTCATTCTCTTTTCTATGATGTAGAAATCGCCGTCAGATTTGTACATTTTGTCTATATCCTCTTTTAAATCCTCAAATAACTTATTTCTCTTGAATTTATAAGATGGTGTCAGATATCCCTCTTTCAATTCGAAAGCCTTTGAAGATATGGCAAACTTTTTCGGCCTCGCATAATCTGATATGTCTTCAGTTAGTCTATAAACCTCATCTTTGATTATTTTAAGGATTTTCTCATTATGAATGATATCACTCCAATTCTCATACTGAATGTCGTTTTTATCAGCATATTCTTTTAACGGCTCTTGATACGGAACAATAATGCTCGTTAAATACTTTCTCGTATCGTCCCCAACAAGTAGAATTTGAGCAATTATTCTTGATTTTGGAACCACGAGCTTCTCAACTGCCGCCGGAGATATCATTTTTGCTGTTTTCAATTTTATTACAAGCTTTGCTCTACCAGTAATCCTAACATAGTCATCTTCGTCAATTTTGGCAAGATCTCCGGTATGAAGCCAGCCATCATCATCGAGTGCTGCTTTTGTCAGTTCTGGTTTCATCCAATAACCTTTCATAACCATAGGTCCTTTTAATAATAGCTCATCAAATTCTGATAATTTCTGCTGGACGTTTTCATAAGGATTATCGGCTATTTCTATCGGCGGACCAATCGTTCCCAATTTCTGATAAACTTCAACTTTCTTATCGAAATTAGGTCGGTAATCACTGTTATCTTTGGTTCTTAACAGATGCGTCACGGGTGAAGTCTCAGTTAACCCATATCCCTCCACTAAATTGATACCTAAACTGAGGAAAAACAATACTAATTCGGGTGCAATTGCTGCTGAACCACTAATCATAAGTATTATTCGCCCGCCTAGTTTCTTTCTCACAACTTTTCCTACTAATTTTCCAATGGTATTAAATTTTAGTTTAGTTTTAAATGAATTCTTTTTTCCATCACGTTTATTGATAAAATACTCTCGCCCCGTTGATATAGCTGAATCAAATAACTTTTTGACGGAATCGGGCATTCCCTTTACTTCGTCAAGAACCATATTATATATTTTCTGATAGAAATATGGTATTGCGGCAATAAGTGTAGGCTGGAATGTTTCTAGAGATTTTCGCACTCTAATGGGATCAAATCCTCCAGCAAAATTCATCGACGCCCCAATATAGATAGAACAATATTCATCAACACAGCGACCAAAGGAATGTGATAAGGGCAATATACTTAAAAATTCCATTTCTTCTGGTTTATAGTCTTTCCGAAGTATAGCCGCAACAGCAACTGCTGCGGTCGCATCGGACAGAAAATTCTTATGGGTTAACATAGTACCCTTTGGAATCCCAGTGGTCCCAGAGGTGTATATTAAACTCGCTAAGTCTTCTTCTTGAATTTGATTAATAGAGTCTAAAAATGCCGAGGGATTCTCTTTTATATATTTCTTACCTTTTTTAACTAGCTCATCAAGACTAACTACATAATCTTTCTTTAATGATGCATCAAAATCATCAATTATAACAATATATTCGAGTTCTTTACACTGGTCTTTAATTTTTAGTACTTTTTCCAAATTTTCTTCCTCATCAACGAAAATTAGTTTAGTCCCTGAATCATTTAAAATATATTGAACTTCTGCCGGTTTTAGATTCGGATATACGGCTACCAATACTCCCCCTAATGACTGAACCCCAAGGTCTGAGATTACCCAATCAACTCTTGTTTCAGATGATAGGGCAATTCTATCTCCTTTTTTTAATCCTAAA
>WJKO01000439.1 GCA_014729055.1 Promethearchaeota archaeon
ATATATAGAAGTAACATGGGTAACAGAAGCGCCATCTGCTAGACAGATGGGTTGGGGAAACGTTGTATTTTTAGCAAGTGGAACAAAACCATCTCAGTCTTCAAATCCACAAATAGTAACACCGAGCAATTATACAGAATATTTAACTTCAACCAGTATAGAATATATTGCGTATGAATCATTTAAGAAAAATGCTGGTGGAACACCATCAGTAACATCATACGTATATTGGATGGGCGAAGGAACAGGAATATCTGGTATTGCTGAAAAAGTAACAGATACTAACTATAAAATCAAATATGGACCTTATTCAAGCATAGATACCGTTCGAATAGATCCTACTGGAGGAAGTAATTGGCAAGACATTAAACTGGCTTCAGGAGGTTGGACAAGTGTCATTACTGGATATCGTCCAGGAAGCGGATATGCTAATATATATGACGGAAATATTTGGTTTACTGGTTTAGAAACACATGGTGGACCATACTTCGAAAGTGGTGGAACCACATATAGTGGAACAATTGCTAGAGATATTATGACTGCTAGTGGTGGTGTTATTAAAGTTTTAGCAACACAGAATGGTTTTGGTGTGGCTCAAAAAGAGTTAAGAGATTATGATATTCAATTTATCGTTCCTTTATATAATGTTGCGGGTGATGGAAGTGGTTTATTAAGAACTCCAGCACATAATGACCTTAGAAACGCACTTTCAATGGCTGCTGGAAATAGAAGAATGGTAATTTGGTCGCTACCTAAAGAAGCGAGTCCAAATACAGAATATCACGGAACAAGCTATGATTATAATAATTTTAGAGAATATATAGGACAAGATCAAAACGCTATTGTAATTTATGGAGATGTTTTAACTGGTTCAAATGGAACAGGATTAGATGATCCAGCAGGAGCATTAGCAGGAAAGATATGCGTAACACATCCACATACAAGCTTAACACTTAAGCCGCTTAATATTAGCTTAGAATCACATACTGATGAAAATGATCAAATGGCTTGGAAAGAAGGACATATAATTTGTTTATTCAAAAACTCAGAATGGGGATTTGATACAACACAAATTAATTACGGTTTCACATTTGCTGGAACTGTACCGAGTGATAGATTAAATAATGTTAGATGCAAATATATTACATTATATAATATTTATCAAGGTCTTTATAATCTATTATCATCTAATGATGGAGTTCCAGTTAATAAAGCTGGATTAAATTCAGTAATTGATAACATAAACGGTACTCTTGATACATTATTGGGTCAAGGAATAATTGACGAAGATAATTCATCAGCAAAAAGATATATTGACATTCCACTATTAAGAGGTAGTTCAGCAGAATGGACGGCAGCAGTAACAGCTAGACACGTAGGATCTATTATAATAAGATGGCCTTGGGTAACGACAGCAGAAACATTAAAAATTACACAATTTGGAGATAGAGTATAAAAATGTCGAGCTTTGTACAAAATAAATGGACATGGAAGGATACTGAAGTACATCCAGCAGTAAGATATCCAAGTAGTTGGACAAATGAAACTCCTGGAGATGCTGCTCTTGTAAATATGGTTAAAAATTTTAATCTAAGAATTAGTACTCCTAAAGATGTAGCTGGTTCATACAATGAAGCAAATCAAGGATTTATTTCAAAACATCCAGAATATTATGTAGATATAACGTGTAATCCATATGGAGATGGTTATGCTACTTTATTAGCATGTATGAATGGAGATAGATATTTTGATGTTGTATTACAAGACATAGGTAATTATAAAACTGATCCAACAGAAAATGAAGAAGTTGGGTTACCAACTGGAGCATGGGGACCAACATACGAAGTTTTTGAAGGTTGTAAAGTTATTGACCTTAATGAACGTTATGCTATGGGAACCGAGCCAACTGTTACATTTTCATGTAGAGCATTAAGATTTTCTTGGAAAGAATCACCGAATACTCAAAAGGTAGGTAACGCTGTCGATGGTATGTATAAAAGTGATGATGATCTAGGATTATAATGTCTAATTATTTAAAATACATAAAGTTGGGTATAAAAACAAAAGAATGGTTTAATTACGATGGTACTCCCCTACCAATACGCCCTCTCAGTAGTTATGAGATAGATCAAATAATGGAAACTTTTGTTTTAGAGGGCATTACCCAATCTACTTTTGAAACAATTTATAAGATTAAACTCAAATTAGCCGAAGATGAAACTGTGGATATCAGTAATAAGGCTAAATATATAGAGTATTTACATTTTTTTAATGAATTTGATTATTGGACAGTTTATCATGCAATGAAAGACTTTCAACCAAATAAATTTTCTCAACCAGATTATGAACGAGAGTTTTTTGATGAGTTTGATGATTGGGTTCAAGATAGACCAAAAGGTTATTATTTGGTTCGCAAAATGAAATTTGTGCATAATATTGCAGAAGATGTCAGAAAAATGACTAATGCGCCAACTGATGAGTTAGTAGGATTACTGCGTTCAAATAATGGAAAATTATTAGCAAGTCTTGTTTTTAGAAGACATGTTCCATTAGTTAACGAAGCGTGGAAATTAACACCATTACAAGAATATTTTATGTATTATGGCGATCCTAGTGGACCAACACTTCTAAAAAATGAAAGTGAGTTGCCAGGAATTAAAGCTGGAACACTAAAAGACGTTGCTGCTCAATTAAATAAATTAGCGGGTATTGAATTATGAGTCAAGCTTCACCTATTGGTTCTGTAGAATTTATAATTAAATTTGATAGTATGCAAGATAGTTTTGCTAAAGTTCTTAGAGATGCTCTTAAAGAAACTGGTAGAGGTAGAGGTGCTGGCGAAGGAGGTAGCGGAGGATCTAGATTAGAATCCAAAGTAGATGAGCTTGTTTTTAACGTTAGAAGCAGACTTAGACAACCTTTTAGTGGAGAATGGTCTAACTTTTTATTAAATGCAGAACCACATCAAAGATGGGCACAAAAAAAAGAAACTAGAAAAAAACTTCGCGAGTGGTTTCTTAGTGAAGATGTAGGTAAAAATATGCTTTCACGTGGTAAAGACGAATCAACAGAAAAATACAAAAAAAGATTAAATGAAACTGTTGATTCTATTCTTGATGGTTATATCAGTGAATTACAAAAAGGCAAAAAT
>WJKO01000440.1 GCA_014729055.1 Promethearchaeota archaeon
ATCACAAATAACTAAGATATATAATAGCAAAAAAGAAAACGGTGGAGTAATTAGTGTTAGGTGTTATAAACCTGAATTGATGATGCTTTCTCTGGTCTTTTATGAGAAATTATTAGATAAATTGCTAAAAAAAGAAATAACCAATAAGTCAGACTTCATTCCAAGTGCCGATATACTAAAACGAATTGCATGTATTCGCGGTGCGCTTTCATCAGCAATATTTTTACGTCCACTCCAGAAAATTCTGCGTTTTATTAGAAAGGATATCTATGAATTAATTAAAATATCAAGGTTAGCGTTAATGGAAACACATAACGGGCAACAATTTCTATTCGCGCCAGTTGGAATTGATGAGGCATCTAATGTAGAACGAAAAAAGAACTTGATTCTACAAGCGGGAGAATTACTTAAACAGTTAGATATCAAACCTATTATATCAGTTTTAAGCGGTGGACGTTTGGGTGATACTGGTAGAGATAAAGATGTAGATGCAACACTGAAAGAGGCCGAATTATTGGTGAGTTATATGAGAGACGAAGGTCCAAAAGATTTTCAAATAATTAACGGACAAATCCTTATTGAAAAAGCAATTGAGAATAAGTCTAATTTCATCCTCGCCCCTAACGGAATATCAGGAAATTTGATATATAGAACACTTGTACATCTTGGCGCGGGTAAAGCTTACGGTGCATTATATTCGCAGATATATTCAAAATATAAGAAAGTGATAGTTGATTGTTCAAGAAATGGAAAAGAATCTGAAATATCAGGATCTTTGATCCAAGCATGTGGATTTATTGGATTAACATTGAACAAGGAAGATTTTAGTTAACATTGAACAAGGAAGATTTTAGTTACTATGATCTTTCTTTATAGTTTTGGACTTGCACATCGACTGAACCACCCGCATTTTCTATTTCCTCAACAGCATAAATGCTTGCTCTTTTTACTTTAACGTTTATCTTTTTATTTACGTTACCTCTTGCGAGTAATTTCTGAAAGCCTACTTTATCTAAATTAACAGTATAGGTAGATCCTGATTTTTCTGCCATCCCTTCTTCCACCCATTTATCGATTTTAGCATCAAGATTTCCGATATTTATTGCGTTGACCTTCTGGATTCGACGTATCTTTTGAGGTCTCTTAAACCCATGTTTACCATGTATCCACGGACTGGGCCGATTTTTTCCGTATTTTTCGTTGGGGAATCCTAAAGATTTCTGTTTCAAGTATGTTGCTTTCTTATATTTCTTCCAACCTGCTGTGAGCCCATGACCGCCTTTTCTTCCAGCTTTTCGCCGTCCTTGACAGTTTCCATATCCGTGTGTTCTGTGTCCTCTATATTTCCTACTATCTTTTTTAAATTTTCGCGTCATTTTTTTAACCTTCTTTACATCATTTTTAAAGCTAGTGTATTGATATATGTACCTACATTCCCAAGAGTACCACCAGCGCCATATGCTTGTTTAATACTCCCGCGAAAGCCTCCTCTAGGAGGATGTAATCGAAATACTGGTTTTAAACTGTAAATATCATTTAATTTTGCTTTACCTTTCATTAATATGTTCGCTAGTTCATTAATTGAACCGAAATCAGTTTTTCTTTTTAAATGTTGTTCCGTTAACGGTTTATTTCCTTTTATCAATGCACGTTTCCTGAGAAGTTTAATTAATGTAGGTTTAGTAATCTCTCCGTATGCAACATAATCTTTTACCTTTTTTAACATACCAAGAACTGTTTTATCAGTATATAACACTACACAGTGATTTGGTTTATGGAGCCTAAGCATTCTTAGCGTGTCCGCTATTTTATAATTCATATTAGGAGCTCCCCGCACACGGATTACTAAATATAATTTTGCACTATTTTCTTTTTTGTTTTTCTTACCTCTGGGCATTATATCACACCTTTGATAATTTTCTCCTTATTTTTTAATTTTTGATGTCATATTCTATTGATTAAATTGTCCAATCGTGAGGAACCATCATTTTATATGCGTTTTCAAAAGCATTTACGATTGCCTTTGCAGTGTTTTCAGCATTTTTAGAATTTCCTTTGATATGTACATAACAATCTTTAATACCTACCAAATCAAGAGGAATTCGTGCTGCTGCGGAAGCTACTAAACCCGTTCCTTTTGCTGCTGGTTTTAGAGTAACTTTGACACTTCCAGACTTTCCATGAACTGTGTATGGAATACTATGGTCGCCACCACAATTACATTCCCAACTTCCACACCCTCTTTTAACTGGAATTATGTTTAACTTCGCTGCTGCTATTGCTTTCCTAATCCCATGGCCGACTTCCTTTGTTTTACTGGTTGCGATTCCAACATAACCATTTCGATTTCCCACACAGACTATTGCTTTAAATCTACTCTGTTGACCTGAATCGCTCTGTTTCTGAACCATTGAAATATCTACTACTGTTTCTTTTATATTTGGTAGAAGAATATCAAAAATTTCTTTTTCACGGACTTTATAATTGTTTGCAAATATTTCTTCAACACTTGTAATAATACCACCTTTAACCGAATCACCTAATAATGTCCTTGGAATCCACACAGGACCTCTAGAACTTCTCCGTTTACGACTGCTTTTCCGCTTTGATCTCCTTTTTGATCTTCGTTTTCCACTTTTTCCTCTGGATCCAGATTTCTTTTTGGAATGACTATCTGCCATTTTTATAGCCTCTTATTATACTTTTTCTATTTTTTTCTTTATTTCTTTGAAACTTGATACAATTTTCTTAGGATCTACTTTATTTCTAATATAATTTGAGAAGATTTGCTCAAATTTTTCTTTATTTTCTTTTGATAGCATTTTAGCATAAGCTTCAATATGAGATCCGTCTATTCGTTCCTCAAGATTGCTATCCTTAAAGAATTTATCATTATAATTGACTTTAATACCTGAATCGAGAAATCCTTTAAATGCTGAAAGTACTCGGTGTTTATGAGTTAAGATTCCTACATCTAAAATACATTCTTCAACACCTTCTTTTTTTGCACGCATACCACACAATAATCCAGTGAGATATGCTGATGGCATATTTCCTAAATTATATTTCCAATTAAACTTATTTTTTAATTGTCGGGATTCACTTGCAGCAATAATTTTATCACCATTCAATTCAGCTTTCACGATCTGGACAATAACTGAACTAAGTCGAGCTCTTATGACTAATCTTAGTTTACCAGATAATACCATTTTAAGCCGACGTTGGTAATTTGTTCGACTTTCTCTCCTTCGACGCATAAATACTCTATATCTTGGACCTTTCCCCATAATTCTTCCTCATCCGTTTTTATTTTTATCGTCTTTTCTTCAACATTTTATTGTCTTTCATAAATCGTTCCATACCAGCGACCGATTTAAAAGATCCGCCCTTTGCCCGAAGATACATTTTTCGATAGGTTGATCTATCAATTACTTTATTATCTCTTAGTTCTTTCAGTTTTCTACGCTGTGCTCTAATCTTATTTATCCACTGTTTCTTCGGAGGATTTCTAGCTGAACTTTTTCCCTTGCGTTTTCCTAATCCTCTTGCTCTGCCTTTTCTTTTTCTTTCTTTTCTAATGTTCGTTTTTGACTTGCTAATGCCTTTTTTCTGTCGTTTTTGAATAATTCCTTCTTTTATCAGATTTCTTATATCTTCTCGAGTAATCGCCATCAATACTTCATCAATAAATACTGGATCAATCCAAATTCTGTTTACTCCACAGTTTAATACTTCACTGGCAATTCTTTTCTGTGCTGAAACATTGACCATAATAATCAACCTATTTTTTACGATTTATTTTGTAATTATTCCTCAATTTCTTCTTCTTCAAATTCAGTTAAAAACGACATATCCTTCATTCTTAATTTATCCAGATATGTTA
>WJKO01000441.1 GCA_014729055.1 Promethearchaeota archaeon
AAAGAAACCGGAAAGAATGCTATCTGGCGAGGGAAGATTACTAAGAACTACAAAGAATGGTTAGAGGAAAGAGAAAATATCTAAAAAAACGGAGGAAATAAAATGTCAGAAGTTGCAGATAAAAAATTTAAAGAAAAATCACTTAAGATATTGGAAGATAAAGGGGTTCCCATAAAGATTGTAGATGAAGTAAAGAAATATATGTTTGATGAAGAGCTAACAAAAAAACAGGTACAGTTCTTTATCGACAAAGTATATATTGATTTTGAAAAGTCACTGGTAACACCAGGAGAACCTATTGGGACTGTTGCGGCTCAGAGTATCGGTGAACCAGGGACGCAAATGAGTGTTGCAGGAAATGAGAGAGCAATAATATCCATTTCTGGAATACCCCAAGTGAAAAGAATAGGAACAATTATTGATGATTTCCTCAGAATCTTTAATGATAATGTTATCAAAAGAGGAGATTCGGAGATATTGGAAATACCAGAGGATTTGGATATTAAAGTCCCATCCTTAAACGATCAAGAAAAAATTGAATGGAGCAACGTACGCCAATTCAGTCGTCACTCACCTAACGGAAGACTATTACAAATCGAAACAAGAACCGGGAGAAAAATTCTAGCTACTAAATCACATTCATTTGTAATTAGAAGAAATAATAAAATCGTACCTATAAAGGGCGATAGTCTTTCAGTTGGAGATAGAATCCCGATTGTCAAGAAATTTGATGTTAAAGCCGAATGTAAGGAATTAGTATTAGAAGAGATATTAGCACCAACTAAATATTGGTATGGTAGTGAATTAGAAAAAGCAAAAGAATTGTACAGTACAGCAGGACGGGATTGGATTTCACATCATAATATAATGTATAAATCCCCGGTAAAAGCTGATGCAATGAGATTATTACTCAAAGGTGATACAATGACAGAAATCAAGAACGGATTTGTTTATCCCACGGATATTCAAATTTCAAATGTCTTGATTCCTGAAACTCTTACTTTAGATGAGATATTTGGATATTTTATAGGAGAATATTTATCAGAAGGAACGTCCGCTCCTAGTTACATTTCTATTGCAAATAATGACCCTAAATTTATTGAAAAAATATATAAATTCGCTGATAGATTTAAGATAGGAATACATAAAAGAGAAAAAGACGGGGAGTTCGGGATAAGAATTTCACATGTGCTATCGTCCAGTTTATTATCAGATTTAGTTACTAAACTGTGTGGGAAAGGTGCTGATCACAAGTTTATTGATTCTCATCTATTATTTAGCAATAAAATAGCATCTGCCGCACTCTTAAGGGGATATTTCGATGGGGACGGTAGCATTAGTGTAAACCGAGAAATGATTAGAGCCGGTTCCAATTCTAAACAATTAATTGAGGATATAGCATTGATGCTTAGCCGATTTCGCATATATTCTGAAATAAGTAGAGATAAGAAACAATGGCTTCTGACAATACCTAAACAATACATTCGAGAATACGCCGAGGAAATTGGATTTAATATCGAAAAGAAACAATCTGCCCTTCTTAGGTTGGTTAAAAATATTCATGAAGATGAAAAATATAAAACAACATCTGATTCCGCTGATATGATTCCCGGATTCGGTTTGCTTTTAAAGAAGATCACAAAGAAACTAGAAATCACAAAAAGCAATGATGAGAGACTCTGTGTATCAATTCGAAAATGGACAAGAAAACAAATTATTAGTCGAAGAAGATTAACTAAACTTATTGAACTATTTCAAGAGACTGCAAAGGAAAAAGATAAGGATATTAGTGAAGAGTTACAACCTTTGATAAATGCTGTTAGTGGAGATACATTATGGGATAAAATTATATCTATTAAAGAACTGAATTCTCCAACCGAATATGTATATGACTTTTCCGTCAGAAATAATGAGAATTTCCTACTTTCAAGTGGTATAATTACACATAATACGTTAAGAACATTTCACTACGCAGGAGTTTCCGAGTTTAGTGTTACGCAAGGTTTGCCAAGGCTTATAGAAATTGTCGATGCCCGAAAAAATCCCTCTACTCCAATTATGTATGTCTATCTTGAAGAAGAATATGCAAAAGATCTAGAGAAAGCACGAAAGATCCACCAGAAAATTGAACAAATCCGCGTTGATAGTATTGCATTCGATGTAGAATTAGATCTTACGGAATATGCTATCGTTGTTTATTTAGATCCCGAATTACTTGAGGATAAAGGAATTGAGCTTGATCTTATTAAGAAAAAGCTGAAAAAGTATAAGAAAAAGGGAGATATTGACGTAGATTATGATGATTGTGTGATAATAATCAACCCCGAAATTGATGACATCCAGAAGTTACAGAAGATGAGAGAAAAGATCCTTAAAAGAACGATCTCGGGATTAAAAGGGGTCAAACGAGGTATTATCAGCAAAGACGAGACGACAGGAGAATGGACTATTCAATGTGAAGGTACTAACCTCGCTGGGGTATTAAAAGTGAAAGGTGTTGATAAGACCAGAACAATTAGTAACCATATTCACGAAGTAAACAAAATACTTGGTGTTGAGGCCGCGCGTTCACTTATTATAAGAGAAGCACAACAAGTACTGGATGACCAAGGTCTGGATGTTGACAAACGGCATCTTTTAGCACTGGCTGAGCTCATGTGTCATAAAGGTAAAGTGTTACAAATCGGACGGCATGGAATCTCTGGTGTTAAAAAAAGCATTCTAGCGCGGGCAGCATTTGAAGTTACAATAAAACAACTGCTAAATGCTAGTATTTCTGGTGAAGAGGAACAGCTTAAAGGTATACCGGAAAATGTTATCATCGGCCAGTTAGTTCCCACAATAG
>WJKO01000442.1 GCA_014729055.1 Promethearchaeota archaeon
AAGATAATAAAAATGATCCATCAAATAGATAAAGAAATTGAACAAGAAAAATCTATCGCAGAGAAGGCGGAATCCTTTGCTTCAATTATATTGTCGTTTACTGATGGATTTTCCCCAGCTGTAGGTTCAATCGCAGGATTGATACCTTTCTTTTTCGGGGATCCCTCGATGACCACCTATATTATCTCTTTCATATTAGAAATTGTTGTTCTTTTTGCATTAGGTGCTTATCTAGCAAAAATTTCCCAAGACAGTATACTTAAGTATGGTTTAGAGATGGTATTAGCAGGAGTGATAACTGTCTTAATCTCAATATTGATTGGAGGGGGGCATGGTTAAGTGACTGAAGAAGATCGCGTAAAATCAACTTTGGAACGATGGAAAGAATACGGTGAAATGACTAATCTCGGAGAGATTGCCCGAAGATATTTCGTCATGAACTTTTTTGATGGAGTATTAACTGTATTAGGTTATATCATCGGTAACTTTGTTTTGTATCTCAATGGTGTAGAAATAAACAGTCGAGCTATATTAGTACCAGCTATTGCCGTATCCGTGGCGATTGGGATTTCAGGTATCTCTGGAGGGTACCTTGCAGAGAAAGCAGAAAGACAAGCGGAAGTTAATCAATTGAAACGCGCAATGGCTATGCAGACAGAAGTAAAGATGGTCGTTAATATGAAGAATCCAGCAGCAAAAAAATTCAAGGAAGAAGACTACTATCCTGTCGTAGAATTAAAAGAGGACGATTGCCTTGATTTAGAACCAGTATGCATTGAGCCAGAATCAATATGTTTGGCCAGAGAAGAAGAACATCCTGAAACAACGTTAGCGGAAAAAGCTACAGCATACGCAACGAATGTTGCCTCACTCATAAATGGAATTGCTCCCGCAGTAGGTGGGTTGGTTGGTTTGATTCCTTTATTTTTCATTGAACAACCAAATCTCTCGATATATATTGAATGTTTCGTCGTTATGGCAATTATACTATTTCTTTTAGGCGGTTATTTGGCACGAATTTCAGAAGATACTATATGGAAATACGGACCAGCCATGGTTTTAGCTGGTATTATTACATCTGCTATTTCCATGCTCTTAGGGGTATAATTAAGCTAGTATGGAGACATTATTCATAAACAGAGCGAAGAATATGTTGCAAAATAACAGCTGGTTTTCAAGGATTTTTTTTATATTTTAAGTATTATTTAAATTGCATAAAAATTGATTTTATAATATATATCTTAATTACAAATTCGATAAAATTGTGGTTAAACTATGAAAGCAGAAAACGTAAAAATACTAAGTTCGATAGGAGAACTCGCTAAATTTGTTGATATTGCTATAAAGGAAACAGTAAAAAGTATTTATGCTTGGATGGAATCTAATGAAGATGAGATGAATGAATGTATCAAACGCGTAACACAAGCAGAATCTGACGCGAATAAAATTAAATTGAAGTTAATGAAGAGAATAGCAGAAGCTCAAAGTTCACTAAATCGTACAGATTTTCTAAGGTTAGTTTTAAAGATGGATTTAATACCCGATTATATTGAGGGTGCAGCGGTAAGAATTTCTAAGGTCAAATTAAGTCCAGATGACACCTTAATAGAAGAAATGAAGCCATTGACTGAAGCTATCGTAAAGATGAGCAACGCATTTAAAAAAACCATTAAAAATATAATCCACAATCCCGCAAAAACTGAGAAACTTTGCAATGAAATAGACAAGATTGAAGAAGAAATAGACCACGTATATCGTAATCTGGAAGCTTATCTCTTTCAGTCGGATTTAGATGTAAAAGTGATGTTGCAATTGAGGAATGTTCTCTATCATATTGAAGAAACAGGCGATCTCTGCCATGAAAATGCGGATCATATCCGCATTATTTTAGCCACAATATGAGTTTTCCATCTTTCTATTTTTCCATCTTTCTATTTTTTGCCTTCAAAAAAAAGAGAATGGTATTCAAAAATGTTTTCAAACAGATTGGGTTCGATTAAGCCATTTATTGTAATGGAAATACTAGAGCAAGCCCTGGCAATGGAGGAAAAAGGAATTGATGTAATACACTTTGAGATAGGAGAGCCCGATTTTGATACTCCAGAAAAAATTATCAATGGTTGTTATGAAGACATAATTGCTGGAAAAACACATTATACGCATTCTTTGGGATTATTAGAATTAAGGAACGCTTTATCTAAATATAAGGAACGAACGCGAGGCACATTATTTAATCCAAAAACGGAGATTATGGTAACTGGTGGTACCAGTCCTGCATTCCTAAACATATTAGGAACATTAATCGACCCTGGTGATGAAATTATCATTACAGACCCAGGATATCCATGTTATGCAAACTTTATTCAGTTTTTTGGCGGAAAACCAGTTTATCTCCCGATTTATGAGGAAGATGAGTTTAATCTTGATATAAATGCTTTAAAACATCTTATTACTAAAAAAACGAAAATGCTAATTTTGAATAGTCCATCTAATCCAACTGGGCAGATTATCCCAGATAAGACACTGGATGGTATAGCTAAACTTATGCTTGAGAATAAGTTTTGGACAATTTCTGATGAAATTTATTCAGAATTAACGTACGATAAGGAACGCGCACCTTCGCTTAGTGAAAAAAAATACAGTGAATGTCATGATCGATTGATTGTTTTGGATGGATTTAGTAAATTTTGGGCGATGACGGGGTGGAGAATAGGATATATAATTGCCCCCGCTAATCTAATAAAAGCAATGATGCCGATTCAACAAAATTTCAGTATTTGTGCACCTTCCATCTCTCAAACTGCTGCTATTCACGCCTTAGAATGTGATGTTGAAACGCAAAAAATGCTCGATATCTACAGAAAGCGTCGTAAATTCATTGTTAATCGGATAAGTGCTATTCCTAAAATCTCTTGTCTCGTTCCAAAGGGGGCATTTTATCTCTTCTGTAATATAAAAAAATTAGAAATTGGTAGTATTGAGTTGTCTAAAAGATTATTAGAGAAAGCACATATTGCAGTTACTCCAGGTGTTGCTTTTGGAAAAAATGGTGAAGGATTTATAAGAATCTCCTATCCTACTGATATTGATAATATATCTGAAGGTATGGATCGTTTGAAAATTTTTATCAATTCGATTGATTAATTAAAAAGTTCAATATTAGCACTCTGAAGTTTCTAAAATAAAATAATTATTCACTAATCTAAAAAGGAAGTTAACCTAAAAAAGGAAGTTAATTTATATAACTTAGGTTTGTTTTTAAATAAAAAGAAATTGCACTATAAAATAAACTAAATATTCGTTTTAAATTTAATAATGAAGATGGATATAATGAATGGGAAGCATAGATTTTATGTTAGCCTTGCAATTCTCCAAGTGATATTAGTTGTTTCGGCAATTCTAATCGTTAATTCTTTGATAGGTTCTGTAAAAGCTGCAGATGAAACGAGTAATGTAGATCCTGCAACTTCAATGATATTAGCTATTTCTGCTGCGGTATCAATTGTGGGAGCGACGATCGCTGCAGGATCTGTTATTAAATCTGTTGGAACTGCTGCGATCTCTGCACTGACCGAAAGAGAAGATGTTTTTTTTAAGGCTTTCTTAGTGATAGCACTGGGTGAAGCATTAGCTATCTATGGATTAATTGTTGCTATTTTATTATGGATAAAGATTCCTGACTTTTAGTCAAGGAAAACATAGTAGTCTGTCAACAATCAAGATAAGTGTATATAAATTAAAAAGACGAAGAATGGCTTGTGATATGCCTGTAATTGTAGATCATTACGCATATAGTTTAATTAAAATTGCATCATTGAAGAAATTATTGATACAACCAAAGGATTATAGAAATCTTAGAATGTTTAAGGATGAAAAAATCCTTTTAGAAAAACTGGAAGCACATTTTCCAAGTGTTTCGAGGGTTGAAGAAAAGACACTAATTGCTATTGAGAAGAAACTTTTTTCAATTTATTTTGATATCTTTGAGAAAATTTTAAGGAATTCACCGAAACAGATGCAAAGATTCCTCAGATCGTTATTAGTGCGATATGAAATTTGGAATATTAAGACTTGTTTAGTCGGCAAGCTAGCCGAATTGAGTATTGAGCAAATTAAGGATGAAGTGTTTTTTAAACCAGCAAGGATTCTAGGTCGATATAAGTTTATATATAACCTTGTAACAATGCCCACAATTCAAGAGTGTATTGATTATTTGAGACAATATGACAGGTATAAACATTTGATAGAACGTGGTTGGTATTTTTTTCAAGAAAAAAACGAAGTATTCATGATTGAAGCCTTATTAGACAAGTATTATTATGATCAACTATACAATAATTTACCAAGCTATTCTGGATTAGAATTTGAGATATTTAGCAAGTACATTGATACAATGATTCAAAAGTATAATTTGATGCTTTCATATCGTGGTGTCTATACAAAAATACCGAAAGAACTACTGAAACAATTGGTCATTAAGCAAGGAACTCTCTTTAATCTTAATATTATAGAGGATCTTATTAATTCTGAGACTATAGATGAATATCTTGAAAAATTACTAGATTTTTTAATGTATCCTGATAATAAATTCAAGGTTTTAATGGCTAATAAGGAAGAGAAAGAACATTATGAACGAATTAAACCCTTCTCGTCTATTTTACACAAATTAGCTGCTGACGATCCCATTTCTCCAATCTTAGCAGAACTAAATAAGCAACTTTTTAAAGAATTAAAGAAAGGAAAACCAGAAGATCTAAAGATTAGAACGATTGAGGAAACACTTTCCTTGATTTTAAGCAAAGAAAATGAAATTTTTAAAGTTCTCGAACTATTTGTGAAGATCTTTCATAAAATAGATGATTGATAAAAAGAGGATCTTAAATTATGGTAAAAAATGGAAACAATAACAAAAATGAAGAAGAACAAGATGAGATATTTGAGGATATGTATGAAAGGCAAGTCTCTGAGTTCTTTAATCAGCATAAACAGCTGTTTGATGAAGAAAATAATGTTTTTGAAATGGCAAAATCTATGGAAAAAGAATATTAAAGTAGAATCGAGACTGCTAAGAATGAAGCTGATAAAAGAATCAAGCAGATTAGGAAAACCCATGAGAAATTAAGAAAAGAAGTTCTTGAAAAAAGAATGGCAATTATTAAAGATGAAATGAAAAACTTAAAGCATGATATTGATAAGAGCATCGAGGAACATAAAACAATAACACAGAACCAAAAAAGGAAATTAGAACAGATTTTCAACGAAAAAAAAGATACTCTGATTCAGAAATTATTATTGAATATGGGATTTGAGTTTATATGAAGTTATTATTGATTGGCGATGATGAATCTACTATTTTATTTCATTTAGTAGGATTGGACAGCATTATTTATGATGATATTAAGGAAAACTTCGAGGAGGAATTCAGTAGTCTAATCGAGGATCCAGAAATTGGTTTTATTATCTTAACGGAAAGCGTGCTAATGCGCCATAAAAAGTTCATCTTGAATATAAAAATGACTCGAAGAAGACCAATCATAGTTGAAATCCCCCAAATGATCCAAAAGTTTCAGGAAAACTATGTGAATGAAACAATCAAACAATTTATAGGAATAAATTTAGAAGAATAGGAGAATTCTTATGAGTAATAGATTTGAAGCTAATTTCAAAGAACAGTTTAAAGCAATTGGATATAGTTTAGCCAGGAAAGCCGATAAAGATGTCAAGAATATAGAACAGAATAGCAAAAATTTAATCAATAAAATGAATATTCAATTCGTTGAAGAAATAAAAAGAGAATTGAGACAATCGACATTAGAGTTTGTTAAAGATTACGAATATAACCTTAATCAACAAATATCTGAAAATGTCAGCGAAACGAGTAGAATGTTATTATCAAAGAAGAATGAATTATATCAGATCTTAAAGA
>WJKO01000443.1 GCA_014729055.1 Promethearchaeota archaeon
GTATTATGTGGATTATTATTTTACTTTCCTGTAACGGTAATTCTCGGGGGCTGGGATGATGAAACAATTGTCTTGTTTAAGAAAGCAGCCAAAATGAGTGGACCAAGTAAATTTATTGTTTATCCATTATTCAAAGGTGTGGAATGGGCAAGGAAACATTCGAAATGGCATAATAAATTTGGCCTGTCCGCAGAAATTCCGCGAAAAGAAGCCGAAGAATTGCTTGAACAAAAACATTCACACGATATTGGAAAAAACCCCAGCGAATAATGAACATTTGTCAATCTTATTAAATAATTCCAACAATTTTTTATCTTTTGTAAGCGAATATCCGAGTAATGTTGCTATCAATGCTTCATTATGCACCCACCAGAGTTTCATATTCCATTGCAGCTCTATATGTGGGCGTTCTAAAACATCCTTAAAATAAAATATACCGCCATATTTTTTATCCCATCCGTCAAGAAAATCATATCCCTTTTCGGCTATTTCGAGCCAGTCTTGTTTTTTTTCAGGTTTTATTTTACTCATTGCAAGCGTTGCAAATTCATAAACTATCCGCCATTGCATCCATATATACTTATCTGTATCGTAGATTGTTCCTTCTCTGTCTAGAAACGTATAATATCCGCCATACTTTCTATCAACGCAGTTTTTTTCCCAGAAGGGAATAATTGATTCAAGTAATTCTTTTCTATATCGAGACGCTGTTTTTTTGAAAGAAATGATTGCCATATAATCTCAGTCGTTTTATTTGTTCGTTTTTAAACAATTGTAGTAGTCTATAGTTGGAATATCTCAACAATGTTCTTATTTTTTATGTATATAAAAAAGCAGTTTCCAATTATATAAAGTAAATTAAACTAAGAATTGATAATTATGAGTAAGAAAGTGGAAGACGGGGCAACCGTTAAGATAACTTACGTTGGTACTTTTGATGATGGGTTCGTATTTGATAGTACCGAGAAACATGGTGGGAAGCCGCTCGAATTTATCGTCGGAAAAGGTAGCGTTATTAAAGGAATGGAAGAGGCCGTAATTGGAATGGAAGTCGGAGAGGAAAAAGAGATCAAAATCGAACCAAAGGATGCTTATGGAGAACGCGATGAGAATAATGTCCAAACAATACCACGAGATCAGTTTCCAAAGGATCAAGAACCTAAACCGGGCATGATTATTGAACTTCGATCAAAACATGGAGATCATTTTCATCGAATCATGGCTGAAATCGTTGAAGTAAAAGATGATGTCGTAAAAATTGATATGAATCATCCAATGGCGGGTAAAATATTAAATTTTAAGATCAAAGTAACCGAAATTAACTAAAGAATTAAGAAATCACCTATTTGTTTTTTTAATCATGATTCTCCATATTTTTATGAACAGCAGATTTATTTTCATGAATCACGAATTATATATATGGACAGCCGACGACAAGGAAGCTCTCTATTTCGATTGAATCCACGCAAAATCAAAAATAGTTTAATGAATAAGCTGAAAAACCGTATCATAGACATTGATATGGATGAAAAAATCTGCGCAATCAGTTATTCCTATACAAAATTTGAATTTATTATGGCTGTTTTTTGTATTATTATGTTTCCTCCTTTATTAACAACTCTTGTTAGTGTATTTATCAATGTTGATCTTGTTAATGGGGAATTTCTGCTCCCGATTTGTATTATCGAGATTATTATATTACCTATCTTATTTTGGAACCTTTTCTATCGACTAATCAAATTCAACATCGGAATTTTTACGGATAAAGCAATATATGGAATGAAATTCGATAAATCCGCAGACTCACCGCTGCTCTGGCGTTATGCATACAAAGAATTACGTTATGTAACATTTACTAAAAAAGATTCAGTGAAAAAAAAGCAGAAAATACCCGAACTTAATTTAAATGAGATCTTAACACCTTCCGAATTCAAAATGCCGATTGCGAAAGGTTCATTTGTCTATAATACTAAGGAAACGACTTACACGGATGCATACGAAAATATTGTACATTTTGAAACAATGCGTCGCATACTTTTATCATTAGTCTACCGTGAAAATCCTCCTAGCGAAAGATATCGGTCCTATATTGTCGAAACCGCACAAATGTCTGAAACTTATCCTGCTGATATCTCTCGCATACCCAAATCATTCCCAATATCTGAAGAAGCTCTCCATAGAATTGAAAGAAAAAAAGAAAAGTTTAGAAAATACGGAACTCTCTTGTTTAGTTTAATTATTGTTATTATTATCATTCTTAATCTATTCCCAATATATATGATTTTTCTAATCGATATTTATGCTGTTATATTGATTCCTTTATTCATCGGGATGACCTTTTCTGAGTATAAGGAGTTGGAAAATTTTGATAACTCTGATTCTAATAGCGTTGAAATATGTGATAATCACATAGAATATACGGATAATAGGACAGGAGACCGTCAAAAATATCACTTTACGACACATCTATCCTATTACCTACGTGGGACGATAAGGCAAGGCTCGAATGCCATGGAACAAGATATTGATACGATATCGCTAAATTATTTGAATCTGTATGTAAAACCGATAGTTATAAGCAAGATTGAGCGGGTAAATGAGTTTTATTTTCTTTTAGAGCATACTTACATGCAGTGGCTTAAAAGTAAGGATTATTTTCTGACACCTAAGGAAGCTGGTGACGAATTTCTTAAACTTGAACCATTTAACCAGGATCTCTTAAGATTGATAGAAAGGAATATAGAAAGGTCCAATGAACAGAAAAATGAGCATATAAAACAATATTCGTCAATACATGATGGTAAAGAAGATAGTTCTGCTATATCTAAAGATTTTCGTGGTGAAAAACAATATGAAAAATATCCTGTTGAAAAAATACATCATTTTTTTGAGGAAAATGAAGAAGTCGAATATCGATTTCATCCTCAACCATTAAAATCTTCGCTATTAAAACCTTGGCTTATAATTATCGGGGTTTTATTGGGGATAGGATTCTATTTTCTCATAGATAAATCGTTAAATTCTGATAATGAGAGTTGGCTTTACATATACGGCATTATCGGCTGGCTATTCGAGTTAATGTTTCTCTTTTTTTATGTTTTGCTACTGCTTTCAGAAATTAGCACTTATTTTAAGTATAAGAACATGGAGTTAGTATTCACTAACAAGAAACTATACGTGTTCGCTAAAAACAGCTTGAATATTGTTATGTATCCAAATATAATGGAAGTATCTTGTCTCAAAAAAAGCAAAGTCACCAAAGAATACAAGGAAGTAAACCTTCGAATGAATTATGCATTATTAAATCTAAAGTCAAGTAATAAATTCAAAATCGAGCTCGGCGTCATTCAAATTGACGATCTCGTGTTTTCAGTCCTCAATTCGAAAGGTATTACCATAAACAGAGGTTGAACGGCATGGAAAAACAAGTTAAAGATCATAAAACTTTAGTACAAGAGCCAAATAATGAAATTCAAAAAGAGATTTTTGCTATTATCTCAGAATACTTTGAGATTCAAATGTTTAAAGTTATTAATGAACTCTTTTTGCCGAGAATGTGTGTTATCTACCTTGGAGATAAAACTTCTGCCGATAATTACCAAGAAGTGATTGATAAGCTTGATAAAATTGGAATTTCAAGTCAGTTAAGTAGAATTAGTAAATCTCAGCTCAAGAAGAAAACAGAATATTCACAATTAGATAGGGATAAAAACCCATGCACCATTCAATTTGATACAAAATACCTCAACATAGAAGATCTAACTGAAAAAAGGAAGAACTGGATAAATTCAGTGATAAGTATTCTTATTACTTCAATAAC
>WJKO01000444.1 GCA_014729055.1 Promethearchaeota archaeon
ATAAACGAAGTTATCTCTTTCAGATTAAAATTATTAGAATTTATTCCGTGAATTTAAATTATTTATAAAGCTTTAAAAACTTTCCTTTATATATCGTTTGAATACTCATTAATTTTGTAGAGATCTTAGAGTTACTTTAAAAAACCACATTAAGAAATTTATTTCTTCATCTTCATCTTTACATTCAACTACGCATTCAACGCATTCAATGCATTCAATGCATTCAACGGCTTCTCGCTGATTAGATAGTTGTAAGTGACTTTAAATAGGTTTCTAATCATACTGTTACGTGGTTTGGCAGATTTAAGGAAAAATGAAATGTCACGCATCTATACCTAATTAGAATATTCTATGCAAAATCATAGCGAAATCATCTACAGTTCTCCATATATGTTTTTCTAATCTATTCTTAATTTATTTACAACATCAATCTTTACCTATAATGTAAATTATACAATTAGAAATATAGACTATCTCTAAGAAATTGAATTAAATTGCGACTTCGAAAATAATGCAATAAACAGATAAAAACGATCTTTTTTGATTAATTTAACCAAATTTATGATTGAATTATATACTTGAATTATATGATGGATCCAGCGAATAATAAAGATGAAAGGATAATATGATGACCTAAATCATAATTTTGCACAAAATAAAAAAATCAAAGCTAAATAATCAAAAAAAATGGCTTCTTGCTAATTAATATGAAGAAGTGCGTCTTAATTACTGGGGCAAGTACAGGGATCGGAAGATCTACAGCGGAGTATCTTGCCGCTCAGGGATTTTTAGTGTATGCTGGTGCTCGAAAAGAGCAAGACTTGATTGCATTAAACGAAATAAACAATATTATGTCAATAAAATTGGATATAACCTCGCCCAAAGAGATCGCAAGTCTAAAAAAATTCATCGAAGATGAAGGAAATGGATTATTCGCTGTTTTTAATAATGCAGGGATAGCAATTGCGGGACCTTTGATGGATATTAGTGTTGAAGAAATCGAAAGGCAATTTCAAACCAACTTGTTTGGACTGCATCGTGTCACACGTGCTGTCTTTCCACATATTCTCGAAGCAAAGGGTAGGATCATTATGATGAGTAGTGATTCAGAATTCTTTGCTACTCCGTTTTTTGGACCATATTGTTCCAGTAAACATGCTTTGGGGGGATATTCTGATTCGCTCCGCCGTGAACTTTTGTTATATGGTGTTAAAGTTGTGAAAATTCAAGCGGGACGAGTGAATACAAAAATTTGGGATAAGGGAAGGGATATGATTCCTAAATACAAAAATTCTTTATTTTCAGATGAAGCGACTAAAATAGGCGAACATGCAATTCATAAGGGGAAGACGACAGGTTTAGATCCGATTGAAGTAGCGAAGCTCATCTATAAAGTCTTAACCATTGAAAATCCGAAAGCCTCGTATTTAATTGCACCAAGTACGTTAAAATATCGTATTATTAAAGTTCTTTCTGAAAGAAAAATAGATAAAATGGTCAAGAAGGAATTACAGAAGTATAAAAAGAATTAAAAGAAAAAAACTAAGTAAATACAATTTATTGGAAATGAAAAAAAGATCAGCATTATTCGCTTGGTCGAGGTTTATCTCTTATTTTATCTTTCGGAATTTGAAAATCAAAATCCATATGCTCATGATCCAACTGTACGCCGTCTTCTTTAAGGATATTCTGTAACTTTTCAAGATTAATATTTCTCGGCTCCACTTCGTCTTCCACTGCTATTGCTGCTGCAGTACCCACACCTTGACCAGCCACCATATTTGGTGTTATTCCTCTATGTGCATCCAAAGCCCGATCAGGTTTAGTTCCACACGCTCGTGCACATACCAAAGCCCCGTCCAACGCCTTAGGGACATAAATCCCATATGGAATCGGATATCCAGCTCGAAGCTTATTTTTACCTGGATCATGTGCACCCGATCGCCCAATAGCGTCAAGTGGAGTGGGCTTCGTCGCATTTTCTGGATCCCAGATGAGACTTTGGTCTATCATTTTCATAGCTTTCAACCAGCGAGTTTCCCGAGAACCCATATATATATTTTCACGGGAAATATAGGCATTCTCCCAGCCCGGTATTAGACGCATTATCGGGAGCATGTAAAATGCCAATTTTTGTCTGAATATCTCATAATCAGTTACTTGCCATGCATCTAACATATTTAGATTGGGTATTCCCAGAAAAGACGGAGACCACCGATCATCACCAACCCATTTCATCCCGAGGGTGACAAACATCATAACACCCAATTCTTCTAATATGTCCCCTATTTTATCTAAATATCCTTTCTCCTCAGCCTTTTCCATTATTTCTCTAAAAGCAGTCCCACCAATTTTGATTAATTTACTTTCTTTATAGTTCTTCATAACTTTTTCTCTATTATCTGGCATTTTAGGATACCCGCCTCGAGCGCTCGGATTCTGACTATACCATTCCATGAATTTTTTAGTATCAATATTACCATACCATACGTAAAATCCCTGTCCCATTCGATTAATTGGGTCGCGAAGTCCGCATCCTTGTTCACCTTGTGCTCTCCAGATTAAGTCCAAGTCAGCAGTTGCATCAATAACAACTTTTGCAGCAATAGCAAATCTTCCCGTCTTATTTTCAAATATAACGCCTGTCATCTTGTTGAGCTTATCTTCTTTCTTTTCTAACATAACATCTACTGCAAGAGTATGGAGAAGTATGTCAATCCCCTCTTCTTCACACATCTCAAAAAATGTTATTTTTATAGCCTCAGGATTCAACCATTCCTCACCATCTCGCATTTCTGGTGCACCAGGTGGCGTAAACCATAAATTATCAGATCCTCCTTTTTCAATTACCTTGTTTAATATTTCTTCGGGGAGTCCTTTAGTTAATACAGCACCTAAATTATTCACAAACGCTCTTTTTTCCCACTGAGTCACCATTCCATAAACACTCTGACCCCCAAGGAACCCAAACCTCTCAGCAATGAGCACCTTCGCCCCATGTCGTGCCGCTGAAATCGCTGCACATACTCCACTTTGGGAACCTCCTACTACTAAAATATCGACATTATCAACAATAGGAGTATTTTTAGGTGCTTCATTGTAAAATCCATAGAGAGGTCTGCCAGTATATTTATCAAAATAAAATTTTTTCTCGTCAGACATAATTTGAATTCAGATTAAAATAAGATAAAATTTTCGATCCAATAGTTCACATTAGATAACAGAATTATATCGTGAAAATAAAAGGCAACCATTCGGGAAATTGGTACTGAACACCTAATAAATTCAAGATAATAAATAAAGTCGTCTCACATATCGGCAGTAATAAATTGTCTGAAATAGGAACGGGTTTTTCAGTTACAATATCTATGATCATAAATACTAATGCTGCCAAGAACCCATACAAATTCCCAGCAAATATCGAGGTGATTAAAAAACTGCTAACGGTTCCAGCGATTGTACCTACCCATGTTTTCTTGGGATTAAAGCGTATATGTCGCTTACCCCAGCGTATCCCGCATTGAGATGCCATTAAATCCCCAATACACGAAATTCCTACGATAGCAAATCCCAACAAAGGAGGTAAAACAAATGCACTAACGCTAACCGCTAGAAAAAACTCAAAGTATGTCGCTAAAGAATCAAATTCTTCTTCTCTAAACATAAAAAAAGCAATCCGATCTAAAGGCAAGTAGAATATCTTGGAATGGCGAACAGTTTCAAACATAATGAAAAGATATCCTGCCATGAAAAAAATACATAAAAAATACAAATGGAAAATACTAACACGCGGGTAATTATTGAAATCCTCTACTATCCGAAAAAACCAGAATGGACCCTCTCTGTATTCCCATGCAAATGAGGGATAAATATCTGCTCTAAAACCATATATTGAATAATATATTGCTTCATATCCTGCAGCACCACAAATTAAAACAATGAAGAGGACTAAATGTGCTGTTTTTCTTTTAATATCTTGAGTTAGGGTTTTATTGGCATGCTTTTTAAGAAATTTCTCTTTCAATTGTTCAGTTTTTCCTTCTTTTCCGAAGATTTTATGTAAAAGGGAAAACACGAGTATCAATATCC
>WJKO01000445.1 GCA_014729055.1 Promethearchaeota archaeon
ATTAAAATCTGTCATCAGTCTTGCAAATGATTGGGTTTCGGGCCACCGTTGTTTTTCATGATCTCTGTTTGGATCCTTATGAAGTTTATGCAACGTCCTGCCAGTCGTTAAATTGATCATCCCCATGATCTTGTAATGTAAACACCAACCGTGTTGTCGGACCCAATCATAAAATATAGCGCCATCTGGATTATATACGGGAATAACAATTATTTCAAGCTTAGTTAGAAGGTCTTGCCATTCTTCAGGATGTAATATCATAGAATTCATCATATGTAACATACTGTGAGTCGATGTATATTCAGTCCCATGTTGACGACAACAAAGCATAATACGTTTTTTTCCATTTCCAAAACGTGAATACCAGAGATTTCGACCCTCGCCCGATTTCCCATATTTTAACCATTTAAAACGACCAGTCTTTTTTAACGAAATCATTCTTTTAAGAATCTCGGGATATGTCCAGATTTGAGAATGAGGTGGATGAAGGTCAAAAACTGACATTATTTTGACAACTCGTAAATAATTAAAGATCTTCTTTTTTCACAAATAAATAACCAGTACATTTCGGACAGAAAGGTTTATTCAGATCATTTTTACGTTTTAACGCACAAGAATAACACATACGAGCTCCGCATTTTTCGCACGTATAGACTTTACCTTCTAACGGCCTTTATGAATAACACATGTGTCCTTATCAATTTTTTTCTTTTTAAACGTCGGTGGTAATTTCGGTGGTCGGATTGGAGGTGGATTACTCATGAATAAAATTTCAACTTTGTTGCATTTAAAATTATTAGAAAAACATATTATAATCATGGTGAAATTTCGTCTCAATCAATTTGAAATAATAGGTGTTAAATATGCCAAGATTCTCGAAGATAAACTAGGCATAAAATATTTAGATGATTTTTACAGATTTAACATCGAAGAAATACAAAAAGAAACGAAAATTGAAGAAAAGCGACTCATCCAATTTTCGGAAATATTAGAACTATTCAAGATTCCAACATTGTCAATTCACACGGCTGAAATGTTGCATTCTATATACATTCGTTCTATTGAGGATCTTGCACACCAGAATTCTGTCCAAATCCATTATAAGCTTAGAGATCTACATGAGAAAACATACCTAATTGAGTTACAAATTCCTACATTTGATGAAATTAATATGTGGATATATCATGCAAAATTAATGAGTAAAAGAAACAAATATAGTCTTCATTTTCCCGTAATAATGCTCCCACAGATTGACATAGACAAAGCAACGGAGTTGTTTAAATATCAAATAATAACAGTTGAGCATCTAAAATATCAGTTAGAAAAACGAGGAGCATTAGTCAAAAAACGTATATTTCATGAGGAAGAAAAAAAGTATGCTGACTTAAAGAATTTCATTTCTCTTTTAGAAGTTGATGGTATTGATATATACTTTGCAAGATTATTAACAAAGGCAGAAATTAAAACCATAAAAAGTCTTAGAACTGAGAAAGTCGATATATTAGTAGATAAAATAAAGGAAATTCAAGATAGAGACAAGATTGTTGTAGAGAGATTGGATAAACCTGTTCTAATGGAGATCCGAGGAAGAATAGGAGGGGAATGCTGAATGCCGTTGATTGATCCAGTCTTGAATGTATTTTATGTTATCATTGGATTAGTAACGTTCTATTTCGGATATAGGCTTGTATTAGAGAATTTTAACAAGATTAATCGTATTGAAGGAGAGAAATTAAGCATAAGAGAATGGCTTGCTTGTATCTCATTTGGTGCAATGTTCTCGATTACAGCAGTATTTGCATTTAATTTAGCAGGTGGGGTTCTATTTACGTGGCATACTCCGAGATTTGGCGGCTATGCATTAGTGGCGTTGATTATAATCTTATTGATATATCCTTGTTGGGAAATGTTTTATTTAAGTAAGCCAAGTCACGATTCCGTACACGATTTTCATCGAATCATTGAACGGCATATTTTAGATCGAATATCCGGGAACTATGCGTTCTTAGTTGCATTCTTATTGTTTATTGCAATTTATATTCTTCCAATCTTGCTGATCTCGAATCTTACACATATAGATATACTGGAAATTTCATTTCTTTGGATATTATTAATTCCATTATTCTTTTTAAGTTACTTTGCCGCATATGCTCAGATAGGAAACATAATTGGTGCAAGATTTCGAATGATTATTCCTAATGAATTATGGGGGGGTCTAAAAACACCTAAACAAATTAAGATGACAAAGTATGGAAATTTAGCGTGGTTGATCTTTGTTTCACTCCCCTTAATCTTATCAATATTCAACATTTTTTTAGCATTTTCGACCTTAATCAATGGACGTAATGTTGAAATAAAGGCGGGATTCTCCGCTTTAATCTCTATTTATTCTACGATTTCCTCAGGTGTTCAAGGATTCTTCATTAAATTCTGGCTTAAAAAAAGTAAAACGAAGATCACGGACTTTCTATTCGGCGGATATATCTTTATAGCCGTAGGAGCCAACATGCTTATAAACTTTATTGCTATCAATAAGAATATTGTAAACAAAGTTTTAGAGGTAACATTCGGGGAGTTTCAGCCATTAATACGATTAAAACCTCTAATGAGTGATTATGGGACATTGCTTCCCCTAATTATCATTCAAAGTCTAATTAAGGTTGTTTTTGCTATTATATTGCTTTATAATCCGCATTCAGAATTCTTTGCGGATAAAAGGCTTTCTGAAGTTACAAAAGCATTCAGATTAAAACTGGACTTAATTATTAAAAGTGGTGGCAAAAAACTGGAGAATAAACGCATAGAAGGACAAGTAAATGAAAAATCGAGATTATCTAATATTTATAATACATTGATTCCACCAGTTGTAAATGATAAACTCAAGTCTTCAATCCCTGAGCCCATTAGAAGAGGTACTATTAATACAGGGCATAAAATATCGAATGCAATGAAATCTATGAGTCATGCGATATCTTCCAGATTTCGGGCATTTTTGTCTAAAAAGGAACCAGAAAGTGAAAAGACGGAACGCGAAGAAGATAAAGCGACTGACGAGAAAAAGAAATCGAGTAAGCTTCATAGGTTAATTAAAAAGCTCACCAAACCCAAGAAACGAAAATACAAGATGCAACTTCTCTATAAATCCGTGTTACATCCAGCAGTATATGAAGAATATGGATTGGATTTAAATGAAACTATACGTAAAAAAGCTGCCCAATTCCTATATATCATAGGACTAGAAGATAAAAAATTCGCTGAAGATATTGTCAAGGTTCTAAGTACGGCAATAATTAGCAAACCATTTGAAACGGAGGAACAAAATAATATAGTCTTTAAGCAAATAGCAAAAAGATATGATAAAATTAATATTATTAGCAAAGAAGCAATAGAATTATTGGGACGATTAGGTAAACAATATCCGAACATGGTTATTAAAGAATTGCTTGAATTGTTAAAGAACGATAATCCATTATTAAAAGAATATGTTTTTGAATCGTTGGGAATTATAGGTGAGAAAAAAGAAAATGTTCCAGAAGTATTCCACAAAATTAAAGATTATCTCATCGATTCTGCACTTGAAGTCCGTTCTATGGCTGTTAAAGCAACAACTAGAATGATAAAGAATTCAAATTACAATATTAAAAAAGAGAGTGAAATATTGACCGCTCTGTATAAGATACTTAAATCTAATGCTGAAAGACCTCAAATTATAGAACAGATTTTAGGATTGTTTGCTGAAATTTCTCTTAAAATATCAGAATCATTGAAAATTAAAGAATTTCTACCATTAGTGGAATATGAAACAAATGATTTAGAGAATACTGAATTTATAAAGCAATATATAATTAATATCCTCGGTGTGCTGTTATATAACAACTTAGAAGAATTCCCTTTTAGGACAATTTTGAATTATCTCGAAGATAAAAGTGTATTCATCAGGACAGCAAGTGTAGATGCATTGGGAAATTTTATGATCGCATCTGAACCGAAAAATATACCAAATAATCTCATTATAAAATTACTTGATATGTCACTCAAAGACCATAATATTCTTGTCCGAGAGAGATGTATTGAAAATATAACAGAGTTTATTATAGTAAAGAAGATCCTGGACTTTCTATTGGGACAAAAACGAATTTCCTTTTTAAATTTCTATTTAGACGCTTTAAATTCCAAGGAGGAAAGGATCAGCGAAAATGCAAGCGAAGCACTTAAAAGCATTGCGCCAATTTACAAGACGAATATTTGGAACTCCTTTATCACAAAGATATTGGAGGGTAAAGATGAAATTATCCAAGATCTTCTTCACATTGTGGGAATCATGGGAACAGAGATACCAGCCAATGTGGATATTCAATTAATATATGACCAATTGAGAGATGACAATCCAATAACTAGAGAAAGAGCTGTTTTTGCGCTCAGTAACATTTTTCTGACTAGGGAGGACATTCATTCAAGTACTATCATTGATATGCTTGATGATACAGATCCGCAAGTAAGGTTCCAGACTATTTCTAGTCTGGGTAAAATGGGCAAACAGAATCCCAAAGAAATCATTCCAATCCTTATCAAGGGTTTTCTTGACTCTGTCAAGGACCCAGACACAAATAATGGAGAAATCGAATTATTCGCCGAGAGTTTAGGGAATGTTGGTGAAAAATATCCAACTGGCGAAATTATTATTTCTTTGCACCAAGCATTAATGGGTAATGTTGACCCATATGCGAAAGACGTAATTGCCCATAGTCTATGGAAAATAGGTCGAGGTATTATCAAAAGAGGAACAGCGGTTCGTCAAATTCAAGATCTTAGTCTTTTTAATACGATCGAGTGGCTGGATGTTGAGAAGGAAAAAGAATACACAGTTGGAAATATAATCATTATTTTACTTGAAGCACTACAACAGAAATCAATTCCAGACCGAATTATGGATGTAATAAGTGATGCTATGCAAGATCTTCTTCCCGTTTATACTTTTGATCAAAATGAATCAGAACAAAATGAAATTTTAATAGTCATCAAGAAATTGCTTGGTCAAGCATATTATGCAAATTACAATCAAGAGATCCTTGAGATTATAGATAGAATCAATTCTCTTATAAGTTTCCGTTATTATTTTGATGTACAGAACGAAGAATTGAAAGAAATGGCACTTTTTTATGCTATACATTATACACCTGATGGAAAAAAATTCTTCAAACAAGGAAAAACATTTGAGTTATTAGCCGAAACTAATCCTCAATACTTAGAATATGCAAAAAAATCATTTGAACTCTCACTTCAAATCGACTCTTATGAATATTTCACACCAGAATGTCATTTTGAGCTGGGAAATATTCTTCATAAGGAAGAGAATGATCAAGATGCTAGAGAAGAATTTAAGAAAGCGCTTAAAATTTATATGATGCTTGATGAATTAAAATCAATGGAAATGTGTGAAAGAAAAATATCTGAATTAGAGAATACAACCCAGAGTTGAAAAAAATGTCAAATAATGATGTGAATGAAATTCAAAATAAACAAAATCACGAATTGAATGTTAGTTTCAAGTGGTCGCGGTTTTTCGTAGTATTTTTCGTGGTTAATGTGATCTTCTTACTGCTATTTTTCATTTTAGCATATTATATATCTTCTCCAGAGTGGATTCTTCAGTTATCCCCCCCGGAGAGTCCAAATGCTTGGTTAGATGCTATCTTAATAACAATCCCTATGATTGCGGTTCTTTTTATCTTATTACCAATCATAATTCGAAGATATTATGGAAATAAAAACAATGTTATCCTCTATTTATTGGGTGTCGTAGTATTTATCGGAATCGCATTATTCTCTGGTGTTTTTTTAGAGTTCTTTTCATTTGGAACGGGAATGTTAACTAAATTTGCCAACCAATCAGTATTTATAATTATTTTAACATCGATGTATTTTTATTTCATGTTTGATCAAGAGATTTTTCATGAAGGTTTTAATGCTTTAGATATTAAACTTAAGATTTTGTCTATTATTCTTTATATTCTCCCTTGCTCTGCCATAGTTTTTCGAGTTCTGGACTTGGATTTTTATACGAGCACGGTTGAGAGCATTTTCTTAGGAGTGCCGACCGTTATCTTGGTCTTTTTTACTCTCTTTGATATCATAATAAAATCAATCAAACTGGCTAAAATGTTAAACAAAAATCAAAAAAGATATAAAATTTCATACTTCTTTATCGCAATTAGTTCGTTGATCCTACTCGTGTTTTTTATGATCTTTGCCGTGATTATTGTTATCGAATATCCACAAGATTCATTACTCTTCTATGGAAACTTGATTTTACTTTCATTCGTAGTTGTATTTCTATATATGGGTTATATTTGGCCCTCACGTGCAAAAAATGAACGTAATATTGAGCAAAATGATTGATTTTTCACTATTTCTCATCATTTTCTTATGATTTCTTAACGATTTTTTAATTGATCTGTTTTTCGGAATTTTCAAAAATTTATTGCACAACATTTTAAGAATATTCGATCTGAATCTTGAATGTGGAAAAAATGAATAAGGACAATATTCTTGAAAAAATAATTCCGGATGAAATTCTGGAAAAAATGAAAATTGAGAATGTATATGAGGTTTTAAACGAAAACCTATTTCCATTCTTGAATGAAGATGAAAAGGAATTTGTACTTGAATTGGAAAAATTTTGTATTGAACTCGAACCCACAATTGATTATGATAAAGATGTTTATGTCTTGTTTCCAAAGTTAGGGGAAAAGGGTTACATTCAGCGGATGAATCCATTTAAAGATTACAAGCACCACGGAATGAAATATGAAGTTCTCTTAGGACTTATAATGTCCATCTGTGATGCAGAACTCGACTTAGCACGTCTTGCCAGTGGTATCTTGTGTGGAAATCCTTGTTATCTTCACCATGACGGGCGGGAAGAAATCCTTAAAGCGTATGAGGAAATAAATCTCGGGACAAAGGTCGGATGTATTGGAATCACAGAACCACAACAAGGTTCTGATGCAGTCAACATGAAAACGGTATGTAAAAAATTAGATGATGGTTCAATCCAATACAATGGAGAAAAAGTCTATACAACTAACGGTGCAAAAGCAGATTATTTTGCATGTTATGGTGTCTATGATCCAGCTAATCCA
>WJKO01000003.1 GCA_014729055.1 Promethearchaeota archaeon
AGATGTATACAACGAAATCAATGAAATGAAAGAAACAGGAATAGAATGGGTTGCCGTTCATTATTGGTGGTATCAAGAAAATGCAACATCTGTTGATATTACTCCAAAATCAAAGCCAGAACAAGAAGATCTGCAAGACTTATTTGATTATATTCATGCACAAGATATGAAAATAATGTTTAAAACAATGCTTACAATTGGTGATGGAACTTGGAGGTCTTTTTTGCATGCAACGCCCGAATGGCGTGTTGAATATGCCCGAGTTATGAAGGATGCCGCAGAAATGGCTGAAGAGGGGGCTGTTGAATTACTAAGTATTGGTTGTGAAATGGGATCTTGGCAAGTACATACGGCTGACGTAGAATTATTAATTACTGAGATCCGTGAGATATATTCAGGAAATCTTACTTATTCTGCAAACCATGATTGTTATTGGCAGATAGACTTTTGGGATAAATTAGATATCATTGGAATTGATGCGTATTATTCATTTACATTGTCCTATAATCCTACGTTAGATGATATGATTGAAGTATGGAATGGATTTTATGAAAAATTGAATAAATTTCAAAGAAAATGGGACAAACCTATTATATTTCCGGAAGTAGGACGATCGGGTCGAGATGGAAGTAATATAGGACATTTCTTTGAGGAATCAGATGTGCAAGATGTATTTGAAGCTCAATTATTTTATGAATCCTTTTTCGAATCCAAATTATGGAGTGCTCCTTGGTTCAAAGGTGCTTATTGGTGGATGTGGGATATGCTTGATTATGATGAACAAACAGATTTAAGTATGGCTCCAGACAATCCAGTTATCAAGTTTACGATAGAAAAGCATTATTCGGGAGAGCGAAATGTAATAATTCCAAATTATTCATTGCAAACTGTTCTTCTGATTATTTTGGGTGCGTTGTTGACTGGAGGGATAATTTTACTATCTAATTACGTTCTCAGCAAGTCTCAAGGTAAATTGAATGATGAAAAAAATGAAGCTGAAGAAGAAAAAATGAATAGAAAAGAAGAAGAACACATGGCTTCTTATTTAGGAATTGCACTTGGTGCATCGCTGTTTTGGACATTTACATATTTAAATGAAACCATTTTCACTACTTTCATCGATTGGACTATTTTAATTAGTATAAAAGATACTATGTTTTCAATTATAACGTCATTAATATTAATAGTAATAGCAGTGGCTTCAATCTCATTAACACGAAGATGTATTGAAAGAAATTTGAAAAATAAAAGCAAATTAACATTCCAAATAGTTTCCATTGGTTATTTTATCATAATGTTCTTAATTTTTGTTAAAGAAATATATCTCATTAATACTACCTCCCATGATCTCAATCCGTTATATACATTCATCAATTTTCAGATTATGATGATACTTAATATCAATTTCGTTACATTGTATAATATTTCAATAAAAGGTTATAATCGGGGAAACAAAAATGGGAATAAATTCAGAAATAGAAATATGGTCTTTATTGTAAAAATTTTAGCAATTGCAATCGTATTCTTTTTATTCTTATCTATTGTACTTAAAATTAACTCAAACATACCTTCGTTAATCGTAGGAATCTCCGCATTTGTAATCTTGTTAATATATTCAAAGAAAAATGAGAAAAGAATAACTCTGGATATTACAACAACGAATCTTGTTGATAATGAGAAAATCAATTCAGACTATCACGTAGTTATCAGATTATTCCTTTTTGGATATTATTTTGGTATTTTGAGGTTTTATGACATACATTCACTCTACACGTTTAATTTAAGTTTACTTTCGGAATTCTTTATCCCGATATCACTTTCGATCTTGTTTTCTATACCCTTGATTATAGGATTTATTGTATTGTATAAAAATAGAAATACAAAATACTCGTTATCTGATGAGAATGAGAACTTGAGAGCGTTTAGTCTAACTAGGCTCAAGAATGTTATGATTTTCTCAATTTTCATCTTGATTATGTGCTTCTTCATATCTGACTATGCAAATACGCTTGCAATCTTAATAGGTGCAATACCAATAACAATCGTATTCTTTTATTATCTTATTCAAGCGTTTCGCACTAATAATAAAGTAAGATTAGCTTTCTTTTATCCATTTATCATCGCGTTTTCCTTGAACGGTGGAATGGTCGGGATTGTTGGACTTTATCCGTATCTTAATTTAAACCTTGGGGATCCTGTGCAAATTACTTATATTCTACAACTGGCGGCTAGCATGATAATTATTATCATATCAATTCTAATTTTATTTTATAAATTACGCCGTACAAACCTAATACATTAGAACATTTTTGGTATCCATCTTGGCACATTCTTTTTATACGTTAAATATTCATCCCCAAATATCTTTTCCAAGATATTTTCTTCATATCTAGCCATTTGATTAAATAGGAAAATAAACACTAATATCCAAAAAACTAACCCCAAAATCGAACCCGTTAATGAAATAACGCTGATAAATATCAAATTTATACCAAAATACATGGGATTCCTCGTTCTAGCCAAAATACCCGACGTTAATAATTTATTAGATGCATGATGCTCATCACCGAATATCGCTTTATGAGATAAAATTATAAAAATCAGCCCCCAAATAAAGAAGAATAAAAATGCAACAATTCTAATGGGAAAAATAATGATTTCTGTTACAATATCCGACAGTCCGATAATATTTACATCTAAGAATACGATGATACCGAATAAAACAGGCAATATTGCCATTAATGCATCAGTTCCGGGCATTTCCCTTTTCTTATCACTTATTTTTTCATCTGACAAAAAATTCACGACCTATATAATTTGATGCAATTTATTGAAATATAAGAAATTTGCATGCCAATCATTATCAAAAAAACTAGTATCATTGTTCATTGAATATTCTTTTATCATTGAATTAGATGGCACAAAATTGATTAAGAAGAGGATTTTAGGAGTATAATTGTAGATGAATCAGAAACAAAAAAATCACATTCTTCCATCATTTTCAAGGATTAAACCAGTAGAACTGAGTAGTATAGATTTTATAAAGTGGATTCTGAAATATGTTAGACCATTTAAATCTAAATTCATTACGCTAGCATTTTTTATGATAGTTTCCTCACTCTTAAGTCTATTTCCCCCTATTCTAATGCAGATCGCCATAGATGAATACATTGATGTGGGGAATAAAGGGGGATTGATATTAATTAGTTCCTCGATTGTAGGTTTAGGTTTATTAGTCGCGATCTCAAATTTATTACAAAGATATATTGGGGAAAAGATAGGACATTATGCTGTTAAACAATTAAGACTTGACTTATTTTCACATCTGAGTTCATTATCTTTTAGTTTCTTTGATGAAAGTAGAACTGGAGACTTGATTTCAAGAGTTACAGC
>WJKO01000446.1 GCA_014729055.1 Promethearchaeota archaeon
GAATAAATAGATTTACCTCGGTTTCTTTATGTTTTTTTAATTTAGAACCTAATCGACTTTGATTTTTTCCAACATTGCTTGCTTTTTCCCTAAAATTACAGCAGATACAACAATGAAAATTATTCCGATTATCAACGTTGCCAAAGAATAACTATGTGGAGAACTAAACTGGTAAATTCCGTAATATATTATGATCGGCGCGATTTGCTGGGGGACTTGCTGGATAGGCACTACAATACTTGCATTTCCAGAATTTAAAGCATGCTGACTATGGCCAATACCCAATACATTTGCACCTGCAAACATGAAAATTCCAATTAAGAATGCAAACCAAACAAATCCATCACTACTGCCGCTAAAAACTTCGCTTATAGAAACAATAAAAGGTTGTAACCACAAATTACCGATTACAAACGGAAAGGCCGTTCCCACCGCAAGATAAATAGAATTAAACTTTTCGGCTTTCTTGCCTCCGAAATATAAAATAAACCACATTGCTAATCCAATGATTGTAAAAAAGGAAAATCTAATGGAAAAACCGATATCTTCAAAGTATGATAAATCTGCTTCGATTGAAAGTTCACTAAGCCCTATTAATAGAATAGCAATGAATAGAAGAATTATAGCGATTATTTCCCATTTTTCTAACTTTTCGTTCAATATTTTTGTGGATCCAATAGCTAGGACGATTAAACCAGAAGCAGATAATCCAGGAATTAATGCAGCACCTATGGTTCCTTGAGCAATAAACAAAAAGATAGTACTGATTCCAATTCCCAAGATCATCCCAAATAACCATAAAGGATTCTTTACCATTGATTTTACCAATTCATTATTGCGTGTATCTTCTGGAGTATCGTTGATCGCCTTTTTCTGTAAAACTTTGCCTGAAAAGTTGCATAATCCTGCTAGAACGCCAGAAATTATACCTAAGATGTAATTAGCCATGAATTATCTCCTGAATTCGATGCATCTATTATGATTCTCTAAAATTATTGTCCTGAGTTTTAATTTTTTTAAGTTTTATTTTTCTCATCTATCTTTCTAGTTTTCGGATTATCTATTTCTGTTTTATTCCTATTTTCAGATCCCTCATTTCTTCTCCGAATTATGGTGAAAAGCCCGATTAGAGCAAAACCACTAATTAAACCCATTACGAAGAAAAACCAATCAGAGTCTAAGAAGAGTTCCCACAGATTGGGTTTTTTTCCGCCAGAGCTTGTGGGTATCGTGACATTAACAAAGGTGTAATCTAAAACAGAGTGATATAATCCCGTCATATTTCCCGCATTGAATAAGGGAATATATGTATCGAATACGACAAGTCTAAATTCATAAATTCCAACACTCAAATTTCCCAAGCTTATTTCAAGAGTCTCATTACTCGTCCAATCTCCGGATTGAATAAGATTATCATCTCGATATAGAAAATATTTAGGATTTATGGTAGAATTATCAAAACATTTCCAAATTAATTGCATTCCAGATTCATCTGACGCAAATTCAAGATCATCAGCAACAGATATGAACAATGGAGCTTCATGATCACAGATGGGTCGATCATCTTCTCCAGGTTCAAGTCCACTCGTATAATACTCTATATCCCCAATTCCGTCATAATCGCCATCGCTACCAAAATAATCGTCCCAGAAGTTTCCTATCCCATTCACAGTGAAGCTACCGCCCCATTCTTCTTTATAGAAATTGACTGAATTATTTATTAAGTAATTTTGATAAAATATGGCGTCTCCATCAACATAAGTCCTTACACCATAAATAGAGCTATTTTGAATCAAATTATTATGAATATATATTTCCGATGTATCGATTAATGTCATCCCGATTTCGTTAAAAGATACATTGTTCCAATCAACCTCAAGATTTGACTCCCATCCCAGTTCGATTCCCAAGTTACCGCCAGTAATTAAATTAGAATATATTCTATTACCATTGCTATTTGCTTTTGACTGCACTCCAGTCGTATAATTAGTGATTAAGTTATTTTCAACTAGATTATAATTAGAACTCAGATTGATGATAATGCCATAATTTGAGGAATTAACGATAATATTATCGATAATTTCGTTCATAGAACAGCCGTCCTCGAGATGCATGGCCGTTCCAGTTAATAGAAATTCATTATCATTAAATGTATTAAAAACACTGCCCGAATACAGATGAACTCCAATATCGGTTATATTGTGTATTGAATTATCCAAGAAATTATTTAGATGGGATTCTTCTAATAGAACTCCTTTTCCAAACACCTCGTATATTTCATTATCAACAAAAGTGTTTGAGTGAATTTGGTTTGCAGAAATTCCGATATTACTTGCATTTCTGATGAAATTTTGATTAAACAAACAAGAATCTACATCTTGTGAGCAATATATTCCAGCCGTCGTGTTCTTAATGATATTTAATGTATAATTACTATGTTCATCGTGCATTGTGTTAATACCAATGGTGGAATTGAAAATTGTATTGTTAAATATCTCATGATTATATCCCTTATTAATTCTAATACCCGTCGTGATATATTCTATGGTATTGTTTAAAACAATTGAATTACTAGAACTTGAGAGACGAATGCCAGTAAATGTTAAATTTCTTATGAAATTTTGTGCTACCAAGCAATCTTCACTATACTCTCGAATATTGATACCATTTTCCAGTCCATTCGTGATGGTATTATCTGTAACGTTAATATTACTGCAGCAATATAAATCTACAGCCAGTTCACCTAGACAATCTATTGTACAATTTTCAATTAATCCATTTTTTACATTTCTTAAATTTATAGCTTGATCAAGTGTACCAAAACTGGTAAATGTGCAATTTCTGATAATGAAATATTCGTCGGTATCATACATTTCTAAGGCATCTTCATCATGTTCAGCAATAAAGGTAATGTTTTCTATTATATAAGGATTCTCAGCAGTTCCTAAACCGGTGCACCAGTCCTCAGCAGACGCTGTTTCCCAAGTATAATTTGTAAAACCTGCAGGGTCTATCTGAAGATATATAAATTCCCAAGAATTAGAGGAATCGGGTGACTTATATTTTTGGTATTCTAAATTATCCGAAATAATCCATAGTCCTGGTGATAAAAGTAAAATGTTTATGAAAATTGCAATTATTACTTTCTGATATAATTTTTTAGCTGTCATAAAATTATTATAAAAAAAAATTTTATATTAATTTGATCCAGATTGTCGCGAATTTTGATTGACTTAAGTCATAATGAGACTTTCGACAAGATTCCCGATTTTTTATTTGATTTAGACCATATTTTTGATTTTATTAACTTTGGAGAACCATTTCCTTTATATAAAGAGCTCAAGAGATACGACCTGCTAATATTGGGAAATATTAAACCCGCAGTGAATAAAAAAGATCATCTTTTTTTAAATGAAGAAATTAGAAATATTCAAGAATTTTTCAAGAATGGAGGTCGGGTTTTAACAACAACTAGTTCTGGTGGCGACTATGATTATACTATAAAGAAGGGTTCATTAAGAGCACTAAAGTCTGTTACAGGGGTAAAGCGATATTGGTGGGGGAAACTGATAAACTGCACACCATTCAATCCTCGAAATAATATTCAAAATAGAAGTCAGAATAGTAGTCAAAATAATAGTATATTTTATTATAATAGATTTCCTAAACATGCAATTTTTAGAGATGTTAAGGAGTTAGTTTTAAATGATTGCACTTTTTTAGAAACTATTGATAATCCATTTGTCAAAGAATTGCTGTTGAGTGGCAATAACGTGAGTTTTCGGTATTCTTATGACGATTATATTGAGGAAATTGAATCTGTTCCATTATTGGTAGTTGTTGATGGTGGTTTTACCAAGAGTATAACCATTGGCTCTTCAAGTTTTATGTCTTTAGATACTGATTATGGTATAAACATAGCAGATAACAAAACGTTCTTCCACAACGTAATTGAATGGCTGTTGTCGTGAGCTTATCTTGATTGTAATTACATATTCTTAAGAAAAATTAAATAGTCTGGCTCACTAATTTTAGCATTAAGTACGATTCCAACAATATGCGGTAAAGAAAATGGTGAAAATTGCTGATCGAGTAAAAACTTTGGAATATGCAATACGAGATGTAACCAGAAAAGCTCGTGAGATCCAAATTAATAGACGAGTGCACTGGCTCAATATAGGAGATCCGTGTTTATTTGATTTTAAGACACCAAAGTATATTATTGAAGCATTAGCAAAAGCTGCATATGATGGCAAAAATTATTATGCCGATTCGCTGGGCGTTGCAGAATTGCGCAGATTAATAATCGAATCTGAGCGAAAGAAAAGCAGAATTGACATTCCTTTGGATAATATTATTATTACAAGCGGTGTAAGTGAAGGAATCATGTTTACTGCAGGAACGTTGGTTCAACCCGGTCTTGAAATGTTACTTCCAGGACCTTGTTATTCTACATATATCAGTTATTGCAAATTTTTCGGCGGAAAAGGTGTTGAATATCGTTTGGCAGAGGAAGATGATTGGAATCCTGATATTGACGATTTTAGAAACAAAATAACGGATAAAACTAATGCAATCATGGTAAGTTCTCCAAATAATCCTACGGGTAAGATGTATAAGAAGAAAACAATGAAAGAAATAGTCGATATTGCAGGTGAATATGATTTGCCCGTAATCTCTGATGAGATTTATGATAAGATCGTTTATGATGGGGAGTTTACACACCCTGCCAGCCTAACAAAGGATGTTCCAGTAATTGGTATGAATGGCTTTAGCAAAGCTCATATGAGCACAGGCTGGCGATTAGGATATCTTTATTTCTATGACCCCGAAAATAAAGTTCCAGAAATAAAAGAAAATATTGAAAAGTTAGCAAGATCAAGGTTATGTGCCAATACACCAGCACAGTACGCTGCAATTGAAGCATTCAAGCGACCAAGAAATTATACTAAAACTATGGTCAAAAAGCTTGAAAAGCGCAGAGATTACACATATAAGAGGATTAAAGAAATAGAACACATTGATTGTATAAAACCGGATGGAGCATTTTATATGTTTCCTAAGATTGAGCTAAACGGTCTATGGAAGGACGACAAGGAATTCGTATTGGATGTCCTTGAAAATACTGGAGTTTGTTTTGTATATGGTTCAGGATTTGGCGATTACGGAAAAGATCATTTCCGAACAACATTTTTACCCCCCATCGCGGATTTAGGGGAAGTCTACGAAAAGCTTGAAACATATATGAAAGCGAAAGAGAAATAAGTGTTGTTTTTAGGATTTATTGGTCTTTAAGATGCGGTGACAACAAGTTCTTTTTCAGTTCCATGACAATCTCAGGATTATCCTCTGCAATATTATTTAATTCGTCTGGATCGTTTGCTAAATCAAAGAGCATTATGGGCTTATTTTCCCTTACTTTTTTATGGTGCTGTCCCCGAATCAAACCCTTTAAGAATATTTTTACCTCATTTTTCCATGTCTTCGTTGGGCGATAGCCTACAACTAGTTTATATTTATCTCTAATAACAACCCTGAAGTTCCACAGACCCGAACGAACAAACCGTTCCGATACTTTTTTTTTCCTTTCAAGGACTGGTTTTAATGAAACGGAATCTACCCCTTTAGGTATCTGAACACCCGCAATGTCCAAAAATGTAGCATAAAGGTCAATCAATGAGACGGGATGTTTAATTTCTTCTTGATTTTCAATATTCGGTCCAGCGATAACTAAAGGTACGTTTACAGCACCTTGCCAAGGAACACATTTATTCTTTCGATTATGATCTCCTAGCATTTCTCCGTGATCTGAAGCATAGACAATGATCGTATTATTGCTCTCTCCTCTTCTTTCAATCTCTTGTTTAAATTTAGCAATCCATGAGTCTATATTCTCGACCATTGCAGAATAGTTCTGTCTAATCCCAATATTTTCCTCCTCAGTAAATATATCGCTATCTACGGGCATTGGGAATGATATAACATCTCTCCACCTTTCTCTCATGGATTTTGTAACGTCCATTGGTGAATGTGGACCATTGAAATTTACGACGAGAAACCATGGTTTATTATTTGGAGCATTCTGAATTAGTCTGACTCCTTGTCGTCCAATCCAATTATCACCATAATCTTGATC
>WJKO01000447.1 GCA_014729055.1 Promethearchaeota archaeon
ATAATGATTCCAAACTTTTATTAAAACATCTTCAAGATTCTAATAAATCATTGGATGAATTCATTAATGAGAAAATTGCAAATTCAAGAAAAATGGATCATTTTACGGGTATTGGATTGAAACAGAGATATTGGTTAACAGAAAGTATATTAGATTTTTGGATAAAAATTGAAACATTTTACCTTCCAACATTTTTTGTTAAAGATTCTTATCAAACATTAAGAATGGAATCATTCTCAAAAAAATATAAGTTATATGAAAGTGAAGAAGCAGAACAGTTTTTTTTGGAATATGATGAATGGAGAGATGCTCATTTTAAAGATTTTATGGAAAAAATAAATTCAAAAGATATGCAAGAATTATTTTCTAATTTCTTAAATAATAGAAAATGGGAACTTGAGCGTGGTGATTTCAATGGAATGGAAACAATCTTGGATATTCTTGTATTTTTTCCAAAATCCAAATTGAAAGAATTCACTAGTAATCAAAATTTATTAGTAAATTTACTTCAAATTGTTCAAACTCTAATAATTTTTGCGAATAATTTTAAAGATGAATTAGGTATTAATTTATTGCCAGAGGAAAAATGGTGGCAACCTAAATATTATTTTGAGTCTCAAGAGGAACTAAACAAAGTAAAACTTAATCGTTTAATTTATTATCATTTGCTTCCTGATAATCAATTTTATATCATTTATGAAGGAATTTCAGAAGAAAAGTTTCTGTCGATTATAAAAGAACATTTTTATTCAAGATATCTCACTTCAATTTGTTTGTTGGAGTTAGGTGGAAAAGCTGAGTCTAGCCGAATTCTAAAAATATTAAAGAAAGATTTAAAAATTAAACATACATACGCTATTTTAGATGCAGATACAGAAACTTATGCTGAGGGTAAAAAGAATGAGTGGATCGGAAAAGGTTTCACAGAAGATCAATTTGAAATTTTTTATCCTGATTTTATCACTGCAAATTTTAATTCTGTAGATATTGTAAAAGCATTAGTTAATTATATAGAGCCAATAAATATCGATAAAATTGAAAATAAAAAAGATCCCTTGTTGTTTTCTGAAGAGATGCAAAAAGAATTAGGAGAAAAATTAAAAAATGCAAAAATAGAGAATCAACAATTTGAAAAGGTATTAGATGTTTGGATGCAAGAAAACTGGGATACAAAATTGAAAAAATCAAAATTTGCAGATTGTTTAGCAATCTCTTCTATGGTAGATAATAGGTTTATTCAATTAGATAAAATCAATAAATTATCCTTTAGCAAACATTTGTTTCAATTCTTTGATAATATAATAAATCCTCAGTTCAAAAAAAAAATTGTATAGAGCAAAATAAAAGTTGTTTAAGTACCAAAAAAAAGTTTTTTTAACAAAAATTTCAAATTAACATTTCATCTCTAAATTTAATCTTCATTCTTAATCCAAGCTTCATTAAAATGGGCACAACAAATGTTTATGCCCCTTTTATTCGTATATGAACACCATAACGTTCCGTCTGACGATTGAATAATGCCCGGATATGAGAATCTTTCCTTATCATCGCGAACAATATCTCTAATATGAGCCCATGTCTTCCCACCATCAGTGGATAATCCTATGCTAAGCGGTGAACGAATATTAGGGCTGTTATTAAATGCTAATGCTATATTTCCATTGGTTAACTTCACCATATCGCAGCCAGAATTTGGATTTGGAAGCGGTCCTTGATACGGATTGTTCCAATGCCGTCCATAATCCAGACTCTCGGTAGCGGTAATCCAACCATTAAATTTTCCCCCTCTGGACGTTCTATTGTAGCATAAAAGATGCCCGTTTTTGTCATTGAGCTCAACAATCGTTGGTTGCATAATCCCTCCTTTTACCGGGCCAACCTTTTTGAACTTACTATCCAAAGCCCCCTTAGCAAATTCCTCTGCGGTCCAGATGAAAAAATTAGTCTTATACCCCATCCATTCCGAATAAATGGGAAGAATTACATCACCATTCGATAATCGAACTGGTTTATTTCTTGTCATTCTGCCCCAGAACTTAGTCAACCACCTGGGTTCAGTCCATGTTTTTCCCGCGTCTTCGGAATGTTTACATTTTAACTTACAAAGACTCCAACCTCCAGGCATAAAATCATATTCGGCTCGGTCCATTGTAGCCCAGAATAACCATAGTCTCTCATTGACGTCATCATAATATATAACTGGATTCCCTTCAGATTTATCATCTGCTTCTTTTTCTAATAGAATCGGTTTCGTCCATTCATACATCCCTTTTTTCAGGGTGGACGTATAAATTGCAACATCAGCAGCCTTTTCAAAAGAACCACAATACCATACTGCCATAATATCTCCATTTGGAAGCTCCGTTACGGTACTACCGTGGGAATCGCGTCCGCATTCGTGTGGTTCAAATATATCGTATAATTTAAACATATTCATATACTCCTTAATTTTATTAATGTCTAATCTTTTTTATTTAATCTGATTTCTCAAACATTAAAGAAATCTCGTTATGCTTGGGTAGATCGATAGGAATGACTAAATAATTCCCAAAATCAGTATCAAAAACTTCAGTTCCCGTTGGAAACCCTTCTTTCATTTTTAATTCTGATGGTGTTAATAAATAAATATCCCCACTTCTCATTCCGGGCATATCAAACTCGATCCGTAATATTAATGTTTTCTCATCAAACTCATATTTTTTGACTTCTTTGCACCCTTGTGTTATATGTAACGTCGAACTCAAAAATATCGGACTCTTTCTTGATTCTTCCGTTATAGGAATGATAGATAAATATTTGCAACTATGCCCCCGAATTACATATAGGTGCACCCGTTCATCTAAATTGTATTCATTTAATATCTTGAATTCATCACCTTTCCAGTAATCAAAGATAAGAAATTTATGAGCGTTTACATCGGACACCCCTAAATCGCTGAGTATTTCCTGAATCGTGAACGTTTCTTTCTCTTGATATTTATACCAATTAATTACAGAGAGTAGAACTCTGGATCCAATGGCTGTTTGTGCAAATAAACCAAAATATCGTGGGGGATTATGTCGTAAAAGATCCAACGTTTGAGCGCCTTGCCGGAAAGGGGGGATAATTAAATTCATATAATATAATCGATCCTCTGGTAGCAATGATAAATCGTCACTGAAGAAAACTTGACCTCCACTTAAACCAAAGATTGTTAATTGTAATTGGATTTCGTCCAGTGTTAGACTTGACTTATTTTCACGGACTACACAGCAGTCTGGATCATTAATCCATAAGAAATTATGCATAAAACTACGATTTACAGTATCTAATAATGCAGGTTTTAATGCAGGGATATCTATATTAATATATTTCCGCGCCCAATCACCTAATGGTCCTCCAGTTCTCCATTTCGCTGCCGTATCCGTGCCAATTCGCATAACGTCTACAAGTCCTATGCATGGACCTAATGGAGCACCACATCCTAATAATATTTTATCGTTCATTACATCTCGTATTGCTTGTACACCCCTTCTTAACGCAGCTGCCCTTGTTACTCCTATCTCTTGATAAACCGCGTTAATTGCTTCTGGTGCGTAAATAAAGTCAATTTTAATAAAGTCAAATCCCCAAATGTTAACAATGGTATTTATTAGATTCTTAATATGTGTAATCACTTCATCCTTAGTTAGATCCAATGCATAAAGAAAACTACCCCAGTTGAATGTAACTTTAATTAGTTTTCCGCGTTTATCTCTCAAGAACCAATCTTCGTGCTCCTTAAACAGTTTAGATTTGCTTGTAGCAAAGAAAGGAGCAATCCAAAGTCCCGCGATAAATCCATTTTTATGGATTTTGTCGACTAACCATTTCATTCCTTTTGGAAATTTCTCATTAATTGAAGTGAAATCCCCAACCGTAGTCTGATACCCATCATCGAGTTGAATGATATCAATTGGAAATTCATCATGTTCAGCTAAAAAATCTATATTTTTTACCATTTCAGTTTGATCTATATCAACATAATAATAATACCAAGAGCACCAACCAGATAGCACTTTATTTGTTTCGTCTATAAGTGATTGTTTACTAGTAAGGTTTAATGTTCGACTATCCATTTGGATTCCAGTTATACGAGCCCAATTCCGCATACTTAAATGTCCTTGTCTTGGAGGGGAAAACTGAATGTATAATTCTTCCGATTCGAGTGTATCTTGTTTAATTATATTTATTGGCTCTTTATCAAACTGAGACAGTGCAATCAGAAATTGAAATTTAGACTTAAAATCGAGTCGATCCATAAGGATTCGGTTGAATTGACGGCTGTTTGTGGTAAATCCAATTATAATACTTTTTAAAGATTGAACATCAGTAATTGCCGATATCATCTCTGAGCAATAACGCGATTTTATGGTTTTATCTTGATTCTGCATGTTGATTCTTCCCACGCTTGTAGGTGTTATTTTCGCTTTCATATCAAAATCAAGCAATTCCGGCGTTGACCAAGATTGATATCCGTTTCTAAAGAACGTTATATTCGTAGATAAAGGTCTATACTCATCAGTTACATACCATTCAGTTGTATTATCTCCTAATAAACATGAAATTGAATGAAGCCTAGGGGGTGTTCCAAAATTATCCCAAGATTTTATTCTGCATTTTAACAGAAAGATATCATTAGGTTCTTCGCTTGGTTCATACAACTTAATGATTAAATCTGCGTGTATTGTGCCCTCTATTTCGGTAGAAATAAATTTCAGAGGAATTACCACTTGTTTGCCTAAGCCAATTGCATCCTTAATATCACGAATATCTATATCTTGATTCATGTCATTAACATTTTGTCTACTTTTAGAGGTTTTACTATTTGTATTGCGCACTGGAGTGAACAATATAAGATTTTTCAATGCCTTTTTGCAATTTTTCCCTCTTATTATTGATTGAACTGGATCTTTTCCGTTCTTGGATTTCTGTTCATGATATTTATCATATATATTGATAGAAATTAGTAGATTATAAAGAGCACCGTGAATAGAGTGCAGATCATACCGACCGCTTTTAAAATGAAAAGAAAACCTAGTTTTAGTATTTCCTAAAACAAGATCATTCGCAGATATAGATACATTTAAAGTCATAGATAAAATTTGTTTAAAGTTATAGATAAAATTTGTTTCGAGATAAAAAAAAAGAAAACAGTATTAGATTTTCTTGTTATCTTTATTTCTATGGATTATTTTTTTCCGATATGGCTTTTGAGATAAAGAACCCAATAAGACAAATCAATAACAATATACCTGCTACGATGTAAAACCAGTAAACTGCATAGTTTCCGATAATAATTATTTCTACAATCCATATTATGATCGCACCAAGACAAACCCAGAATTGATCCCCTAATAAATTATTAATTGAATCTTGCTTATCCTCGAATTTCATACCCCAAGACCATATCAAGTTGTTTTCTATAACTTCCCACAACCATCCTCCAACAATAAATGTAATTAAGAAACAGTATAAAGAGATTGCAGACGTGCTTGTGAAACTCACGATAAACCAAACCAATGCGTATATACCGATACCCATTGCTACATGACCCCAACTGAAATAATCTACCCATACACGCCCTATTTTTGACGATGATTCTGAGCTTTCTTCACTTTCGCTATCCGACATTATACATATCAACTCTATTTGTATTTTGTTTTTGTATTTAGTTATATTTTGATTATTCTTTGATATATTTATACTAGAGATTAATTAAATTATTTAGTCTCCATTAATCTATTGATATGATTTGCTCGTAATTCAGAGAAGTTTTTTTATTCAATGGAATAAATGTGTATATATATCAGAACAAAAATGAATGGCGTTAACTCATTTTTTTGTTAGATTTTTAACTCAAAATTTGAAAAAACAAACAACCCTTACAAAATAATTGAAAAGACTTTAATGGAACTTAATAATAGGATTATATAATTAAAAATTGAGAAAAAATATTTCTGATATTTCTATCAAGTAACTAAGAAACATAATGTTAACGGAATTTGAAAGATAATGACTCGAGGAATAAAATTCGATAAAAGAACTATGGAATTAATACAGCTTTTTGATACGATTACTGGCGCAACTACGTTAGATTGTGTCGTCTTTGAAGAAGATGACGGTTCTGAACGAATTTGTTATATGGTAAATCGAAAAGACTTAGGAAAGGCCATCGGCAAGAATGGCATCAATGTGAAGAAATTAAGGGAGAAATTAGGCAAGAAAATTGAAGTAATTGCTTATTCTAAAGAATTAAACAAATTTATTCGATATCTCTTGTACCCTGCAAAGATCGAACGTGTTGAAGAGCAACAAAGAACTGATGATAAAAAAGTTCTCATCATAACCGTCCGACCTAAAGATAAAGGAATTGCAATAGGAAAGAATGGTCGAAACATAAAGAAAGCAAACGTCTTTATCCAGAGACATACGGATGTCGATTCAATGGTCATCAATATGAATGAATAAATGTAATTATATAGATTATAGAATAGAACTATTTCTCTAAGGCATCATTAGTATTTTCTCTATCAATCTCTTTATCTATAAG
>WJKO01000448.1 GCA_014729055.1 Promethearchaeota archaeon
ATAATGATGCTCATGGTCTTGAATTTGTGGTTTCTCCCACCGCTACCATCGACAATAATACCTTTGCTAATAATGCTGGGCTTGGTGTTACTATTGGCGTTGGAAACGACTATACAAATATTACTCATAATTTAGTCTATAATAACGAAGCAGCGGGAATTAATGCCGATTCTTTGAGTTTTGGCAATATAACGCATAATACGGTCTACAATAATAGTCACGAAGGTTTGACTTTACTTGGTGTGACGAGTTTTCTGAATATTTCTTGCAATAATTTCTTAGAGAATAATAACTATTGGGGACAAGTACCTGTTGGTGGAACCATGATATTTGAGGAATCAAGTAATTATCATTTTGACAAGAATTTCTGGTCTGACCACTCAGAGCCAGATGAGAATGAAGACGGAATAGTAGATAATCCAAAAAACCTCCCCGCAGGTTACCAAGATCCAAATCCTAAAAACCAGCCGTATAATCATGGATTAATGCATATTCTAACTCGACCTTTTATTAATAATCTATCCTTTTTTTACTCAGATGAAATTTTAAGGGGAATTATGAGCGTCGAATGGAATAAGTCAAAAGATACTTGGGGAAATGACGTCACTCATAAGGTTTATTTTTCAAATAATAGTGGCTCAGACTGGTATGAGTTATCGGACTATACTTCTGAAAACATATATTATTGGGATACAACTAAAAATGACGATGGGCTTCATTATCGAGTCAAAATTATTTCTAATAGTTCTGCTGGGCTCATCTCGCAATTTCATTGGAAGAATGATACATGTATCCATAACTATCTACCGGTCCCCCAATTTATTAACTGTGCCGGTGGAGAGGTTCTTTGGGGGACTATCCTTGTTGATTGGGAAGATGTTACCGATTCTATTATAGAAGCCTTAGATTTAGATATCACTTATTGTATAACAATGCGTAATAATGAAGATGATCCTCCCTCATATGTTGGTTCTTATTGGTCTCTTGAAATTTCAGAATATTCTTGGAATACTGAGAATGTATTAAATTCGTCCAAGATTCTAATCAACATTACTGCTTCAAGTTCAGATGGTTTGATTTCTTCTTCAGTTTCAGATTATATGAGCGTAATTAATGTTGTATCTGAACCAACAATAACATCGCTGTTTAGGAATGATTATACCACTGAAGACACAGCCGAAATTGATTGGTTGGATTCCGTTGACGTTCAAAATAGAATCATCACATATGATCTTTACTATTCCTCAAATCGCGGTCTTACTTGGGTATTAATAGAACACGACTTAACGGATTCAGAATATGATTGGCCTCTAGACCAATTAACTGAGATGGAAACCAATTTGGAAATTAAAGTTTGCACGATGATTGATGGCGTTGAAGTGTGCAATTATAGGAGTAACGAGTTTTCTGTTGAGCATTATTATGAAGATGATGGTCCTGAATTTATTATCGTCATTATTTTGATTATTTCTAGCGTTGTAGCAGGCGGAATTGTGTTTCTATTTTTTTATAAAAGAAGAATAGAAGAGACGGCAGAGATCACCAAAAAAGAGAGATTAAATAAGAAAAAGAACACAAAACGATGAAAAAATTAAAATCCAAATAATTCTTTACTCATTTGAAATAATTTTTCTTCAAATTCCCCGTAATCCTCGAGTTCATCCAATTCTTTCGAACTAGCATGTATTTCTCTTTGCATTTTTTGGCTTATATGAATAAGTTTTTTTAATAAATTTCCTATTTTTTGTCCTTTATGTAAAAATTTCGTTGCCCGGTGTGATGTATCTCCAAATACGACATCATATTCCTCAGGTCTGATGTTTTTATTTTCCGTTACTAAATAAGTATTTAGCAAATCCTCAAAATGATCATGAAATAGTGTGAATTTTGTGAATACCTCAGCAATTTCTTTCAACCTCTGATCATTAGAAATCAATTTTGTGTCTTCATTTTCTTCGAATGATTTGACTTTGTGCAGAAGGTAATCGACTCCGTCAAGATACTGGAAATATCGCTTCCTATATTGCAAGCCAAATATGAGAATATGAATGATATGCGTGTTAGTAATTGCGCTCTCTCTTATTATTTTTAGATGTTCGACTGTATTATTTATTCTGTTTACAAAGGTCTCATAATCAAGACGCTGAATTCTCCGTGACGGGTATCGAGTGGCATTAAATAACATTTGTAGATTCAATTTATTTTTTCTTTTGTTTATTGAGAAAATTTGCGTTGAGATTGCATCCAAATAATAATCAAAATTAAAAACTGGTTCATGGCTATCCTCTGACCAGAAAATTCTTGATATATTCCACAAAATATCTCCGGATAGAAATAATAATATCTTTTGTGAATCGAGGGGATTAAACCTCACAGCCCATGATGTAACAGATATGCCAAGTGAATCTGTTTTATATGCTTTCAGGGATTGTGCTGCTACATTTTTAAGTCCTTGATCATGATCTGGAATGAAATACCGACCGCAACATGCAAGAGAAGGGGCTCCGATTACTTCTAATTCTTGATCTTTGAAGAAATTGTAGAATGGCAACATTTCGATTTCATTAGGGAATCTCGAAGTCTGGTAGAATTTATGATGATATTCAAGAAGTTCTTTATCCATTTTATTCAAAATATCCTCACCGTAAATTAATTTATCTAACCATAGATATTCCTCTCTATTTTTAATACATTCATAATCCCAGTACATAACAACAATGTTCTTATTGAGTTTCTCAATAGATTGAGGATATCTGATTAAATAATCCGACCATATTATTGGAATTTTGTTATGCCGTAATATTCGTTCAGCAATTTGATTTATCCACTGAATATATAGTTCTGATTTACTATTTTCTTCTACGAAACTTTTACATCTGTTACATGTACCTAATTCACGAACTTCATCACAACCAATATGTACATATTGAGAGTTCGGATGATTTCTGCAAATTTGATCTACGAATTCAAATATAAATTTCTCTGATTCCTTTTTTAACGGGCATATTGTTTTTGAAAGCTTGTTTTGCGTTGTATTTTTATTGTTTTTCTTAATTATATCAAATAATTCACCATATTTTTCAAATTCTTTCTTCTGCAACCACGTCTCTAAATGACCAAATGTCTGTATGAATGGAATGATTTCAATGAAATTTGATTTACATAAATTGACTATCTCTTGATGTTCTTCTTCAGTTATTTTGTATTTGTGAACTCCAGATTGTAATAATCCTTTATAATCAAATTTATCCTCGTATTCCATGAGTAATACATTATATTTGAAATGACCGAGTTCACGTATCATTTGTTTGATATAATTAATTGTTGGCATCTGTTTCTTTAAATCCAAATGAAATCCGCGTAATCGAATGTCTGCAAAATCGAGAATAAACAAATCTGGCAACGTAGTTAGCAATTCATTTTTATTACGTGTAATTATTGCTGTTTTAAACATCTGGATTAACGTTTGAATCCCGTAATAATATCCTTGTATGCTTCTGGCTATTAACCAGATGATATCATAATGAATTTCAATTATATACCCCTCAGACTCCCATAGATTGATAATATTTTCCGTATCAATGCAATCTTGATCGTAATCATGTAAGAGATTAAGGAACTCCTTATCTCGAATTGATGAAAGGCGCTTGATATGTCTTTTAATATTGCCTTGAAATATAGAATTATATTTTTTCTCGTCTAAAATACAGCAAAAATAATTACACATATTCTTATCGATATTTAGATCTGGGTTTTCTATTTCGCAAATCCGTATGTTATTCAAGTTTGTTATATTTATGCTTGTTGTCAAAGATTTTGTAATTTCGTTGAGATCAGGGTCATTGATATACGCATTTATTGATTCTGTTAATGGTATTCCGACATTTTCATTAATTTTAATTAATTTAGGTCGAGGTAATATACGAATATCTTGAGGCATAAGTCATATTTGATTCTCGAAAATAAAATAATTATCAAGATATGACGAAAAGTGGGGATGTTTATTATAGTTCTAAAAAAAAGCCTGGAAATATGTTTTGGGATTGTATACCATCCAGATCTTGAAACAATTCCAAATGAGCTGTGCAATGTCCCAAAAACAAGTTTTTTATCTTTGTTTTGTATAGATAATCAACATCCTTAAATCCATGTACTCCGCCTATTATTGCTGTTGGAATTAATGCCTTTGATGCTAGTCTGTAAAGAGGTTTAAGACTTGGATGCATGCAGCCAACAATGAGAAGATTAAAATTATTCGCTTTAAAAATTACTGCTTGTTCCCCCACAGAACCAAATCCTTTTATATCACCTGTAACATAGAATTTGTCAAGGATCTCAACGGGTCCCTCCTTGCCGGACAATCTATACACTTTTTTAACTTGTTTCTCTAATTCTTTTGTTAAATGGTCTGAAAAATCAACTGGTAGATAGATAACAGCATCGGGATTTTCATCTACGATGGCACTTAGGGCACCCATATGATCCCAGTGCATGTGGGTTATAATTATATAATCAAATTTATTGGGTATATTAAGTGCATGCAAATTATTGCATTCAATAGAATTAGACCAACCGCAATCAAATAATATTTTTTTATTATTGTATTTAATAGCCGCACTAAAACCCCACCCACTTAAAAGATTAAGTTTTTGGAGTTCTTTAGGGGCTTCTGAGTTTTCATACACCACAAAAAGGTGATTTCCTTCTGAATCCCATTTTTCTAATATTTCATTTTCATCTAACAACATTTTATTCTCATCCAACAACATTTCAGTAATTTCTTATTTTCTTATTTCTTCAACCGCTTCAACCGTTGTTTTTATACTTTTAAATGCCACATCTTGATATGTCCATCCTCCAAAACCACAATCAGGTCCGACATACTTCAATCGTGTGCCATAACGATCTAAGGCCTCATTATAGCGTTTTTTGATTCGCTCTTTGGAATCGATTACTTTAAACATGCCTTGTTTGGTATTAAGTTCGCGGGCATTTTCTCCTTTTTCAATTAATTCACCGAATATTCCACCAATATTAGTTCTTGAAATTCCGACCCGAATAAATTTATCATATTCTTCGAGATCACGCTTTGGAATTACGTTTTTTTGATCACTCGCGTATTCACAAGTGAGGACATTGATATCTCTGACATTTAATACCAATTGGTAACTATTTAGAGAATGTAAATGAAGCTGAACATCTGTGTCCAAATTTTCAGCGCTGGTTTCCAAAATGTCAGTAACATCATCATTATTTATTTGTGTAAATGTGACTAATCCTATCGAAGGTTCATCTATCGAAACAACGGCTGTTTTAATGTATTTTTCATTGTAGATTGAATTTTTAAGAAATCGATTAACGCTTTTTGCTAAATTGAGAGCCATATCTTTATAAACAGCGTATCCATTTAATTTTTGATACAGCTCTAAAGCCCCAGTAACACATGATTTTACTTTTAATATTTCTCCCGTTTGTTCATAGTATTTTTTAGCATATTCTTCCAGTAATTTCATCTCAACGATATATGCTTTATCTGATTTAATTAAAAATGGTTCTTCTTCATATTTTTCGATGGGATTGATAAATTGTTGATGAATGTCCATGAGTTGAGGGTAATTTACTATTTCTAACCCCGTATTAATTTTAGCTTTAAATGAGATCTCAATAGGATTAATAACGTACCTTTGAACTGCTCTATTACGGGTAACATCGATATTTTTTATAAACGCATTATAGGCTTCCCAATATAATTTTTCGAACATAATTTTGTTAGCAGAATCCGGAAGCGGAATACTCCCTACATCATCAATTATCGGATAATGTACAGATGAATCGGTCATATATCCCCAAAAATTTTTCGTTCTTCTAAACTTTTTCGTTATGTCGAATTTAAATTATGCTATTTTTCGTGGTTTAAATTCTATCCACTCATCTAAACGTCGTTGTTTTCTAATATTTGATAGTAATTTGCTTGCATGAAGCCAATCACTTAATGGAACATTGAAATGATCACGTACAACGGCTAAAGCAGATGGAAGATTATCATGCTTTATTACATTATCTCCCTGAAATCCATTTTCTAATCCTTTACGAACTGTTTCACGTATCACCCAAACACCAAGAGGAACAATATATCCTCCCGAAACCTCACGGAACACAATGACGCGTGCTTGTCGTCTATTTAAATACAAGAACTCAGTTACTTCCTTTCTGGCCGCATAATAAGCGCCTGTCACATTATCTGCATATGTTTTTCTACCATGCTCCATCTCATAATCTTGAACAATTTGGGGTTCTCTATTACGTATAGCTGGCTGTATACCGGGAACTACTTGAGTCCATATTGTATCTGCGTTCCAAACTTCCATCATTTCGTATGACCAAGGTCCGGGAATCATTAAGATGACGAAATTATTATCTAAATATTCTTGATGAAATGTAAAATATTGATTGATTTCAGGAAACCGTTTAATTTGCTTGGCTAATTTCTTGCTTATTATTGAATCGACTGCCGTAATTGACCATCGGGTTGGTACTATTTTTCTTTTATTTTTAGACCCGAGTAAACCTGCTGACAAGAGTCGTTGCATCTCAGTACCAGTTACAACACGGGATAGAGAAGGATCCTTGACTCTATCATTTGTTATGCTTGTAGGATATAGATAGTCAAAGATAGCATCAGCAGCTTTCAAATCTCGATCATCGACCACATATTCAACTTTCGGATGCGCTTTAATATTATCAACAACATCTATTTTTTCAGTTATACCGCTGGGACCGACAGGGGGCGAATGAACATCGTATGATAAATTCACACGCAATTTTGAAAACTTAGTTTCCGTATCAACTGAAATTTTGGACATTGCTAATTCTTGTGTTGAATCTAATAGTCTATTATCCCCAGAGGTAAGCTTTCTCCTAACATCCCTTAATAGTCGCGGACCACCTGTTTGATTAATACCTTGCTGTATATTAACCTTAAAATTAGAACGTACCATGCTGGTTCTAAAAGTTATTATATCATCAAGGCTTTTTCCATACCATAATTCACTTATATCTAGTAAACCCGTGTCTTTTTTCGAGATCTGAAGTTTATCTTGCAGAAATATTTCATCCACTGGAATCATTGGACCAATATTAACATTGGGATATCCATATCGACCTACAAAAACGGCTGGAGGGCTTGCCCCAAACAAAGTTTTATTCCTTTGCACTTTTTTATAATTAAAAGGAACGGTACTTTTTAGAATAGACGCTTTCTTTAGAATAGGACAAGATTTCTTTCCACACAATAGACGAGCGCCCTTGCATCGTATGCATATACTATCGGACACGGGCGGTCGAACCATATATAATGTATAAAATTAGAAAAAATAAATATGTTTTCCTTTTTTAAAATAAAATATTATTGATGATTAACTCATGATTATATGATTAGAGATAAAGATTAAGGATTAGAGATAAAGATTAAAGATAAAGATAAAGATAAAGATTAAAGATTAATGATTAGAGATCAAGTTTAATTGCTTTTGGTGTTTGAAATTTCGAAAAATCTAAATGATGGGGAAAAAAAAGAATTGAAAAAGAGAGAAGATGAAACCCAAGATGGAGTCGATACACCAGAAGATGTAGAAATGGATTCTAATTCTTTACAAAGCGGCAAACAAGACGTAGATC
>WJKO01000449.1 GCA_014729055.1 Promethearchaeota archaeon
ATTTCGAGTATAAGATTCAGTTTTTAATTTTCAAAATTATGGGGATTGAACTTTATTTCGCTTATATTTTTGATTCAACAATTTTGAAATAGAAAACTCATCGCAATATCCGAAAGAATCGTTATTATTCATGCTTTAAATCCTTTTTACTCTATGGAAATATGCGATAAATTTATAAGAGAAAAACAACTAATGACTAGTAGGGAATGCAAAATTCATAAGCCATTAACTTCCTCCGCAAATTAGTTATTCGGTTTTTTTTGAACTGCATTCCTTTTTTTCCATAAACTATATGTTTATTTCCTCTTTTTTTTTTCATTTTTCAATTGAAAAGGCAAAAATGCTGCCAGAGATATAACATATTAACAACTTTAAGATTAGTTGGAAAACAAAAAAGAATTGAAAACAAAAAGAATAGAAAAGTTACTTTTCATTTTTAGAGAATTGTATTTGAATTACACCCAAGGAGTCCTTCGTTATTTGATTTTTGCAGTAATTACATTGCTTTTTCTTGTTCGCTTTTATCTTTTTAGCGTGTTTTTCTCTAACACTCGCATAACATGACTCATTTAGGCATAAATGAAACTCATGATAGATTTGAGATTTATCTTCTTCTATTTTACCATTAACCAAATCCAAGGGTTCTGCGGAAACTTTAGTGGCTATTAGTTCCTCATTATCTTTAAGTGCTTGAAATACAAAATCATGTTCAGTTGCTAATTGCAGCGTAATCGTTTCCTCAATGTTAAAATCATTTATCTTTCGTAAATATTGAATTGTCCTAAGTAAATCCTTAATGATGCGATCTTGTTGAATTTCTTTCGTGTCTTCCAAATCTAAAACTAATTTACATTCCGAAATCTCAGTTTCTATTAGTTTTCCTTTAGGCATTTTATCGAGTATTTTCACTTCTTTAACATTAGCTTTCTGTTGTATAATATCTATAAATCTTAATTCATCCAATTCCTCTTTTGGAATAATATAAAGTGCCTTAGTTGGCCATCGCAGTTTTATTCTGTGATCCATCTTCAGGGAGCGAATACTATCAATGATTTTCCTTGCAAAATTCATCTCTTTTTCAAGTTTCTCGTCAACATATTTTTGTTTTATATCAGGCCATGATTCAAGATGCACAGATTTCTTTACATTTTTTCCTAAATCGTCTTTAAACATTTTTTGATATAATTCTTCCGTCAACATTGGATTCACAGGAGCCATTACTAATACTAATTGATAGAGAACCGTCCATAATACTTTTAGACTCTGGAATCTACCAGGATCTTCCATATTTGGATCGATTTTGTTTCTAATCAATCTAATATACCAACGACTTAAATCGTTTAAAATGTAGTTCTGTAAAAGCGCTGGGATATCTGGAAGATAATATTTATCAAATAATTCGGTAAGATGCTTTATCATTGTATTAGTAGCAGAAAGAACCCATTTATCTTCTAAACTCAGTTGTTTATAGTCAATAGTAACCTCAGATGGTTTAAAATCGTTTAGATTCATTTTTTCTTCAGCAAATAGATACATGTTCCAGAATGTATTAAGCACCTTAAAGGTATCTACATATTCTTTGTAATCGAAGTTCAGATCGCGCCCTGCTTGAGTGCCTCCAACACAGAAGAATCTAAATGTTTCAATTCCTTTGACATTTGACCACCTTCTATTGTCCTTTATATATTTCTTCTTTGATTTCTTCTTAGACTTTTTGGACTTCTTCTTTGATTTTTTCTTCGTTTTATCGAACTTTGAAGTGCTTTGTTCGGCTGCGAGCTTTCGTAAATGCTCTTTTTGTGCTTCAGTTAAGATTTCCACTTCTCCTCGAATTATATCTTCAGGTTCAATTGCGTTTCCGAGTGATTTTGACATTTTCGTTCCATGGCTTTGTACCCAGCCATGCATATAACAAGAATTATAGTTTTTGCGTTTGGAAGAGACGATAGCACTGCATAAGAGTGAGTTAAACCAGCCGCGAATTTGATCCTTTCCTTCTAATATGAAGTCGGCGGGAACCCACGTATCGTAGTGTTCTTTACCATCTACAAATTTTTGAGCAGCCCACATTACCGATCCTGAATCTAACCAAACATCTAGTATATCAGGGATCCTTTTCATTATATCTCCGCATTTAGGACATTTCCAAGTAACTTTATCAATGTGAGGACGATGTAGATCTTCTGGGCACTTTCCTGCGACCTCCTTTAACTCTTGCGCCGATCCAATAACTCTAATATGTTCACAATCCTCATTTTGGCAAGTCCAGATTGATAACGGTATGCCCCAAAACCTCTGTCTAGAGATACACCAATCCCTCAAATTCTCCAACCAAAGTCTAAAGTTCGTATGACCTGCCCAGTCTGGTACCCAATATATATCTTCGTTTTCTTTTAACATCAATTCATTTAATTCAGTGGTTTTAAAAAACCATTGACGTGTTGCGCGATATACTAATTTACTTTTACAGCGCCAGCAATGAGCATATTCGTGTTCTATTTCGTCAATATACACCAAAGTATTTTTTTGTTTTAAGATATTAATGATTTCCTCGTTTGTGTCATGTACAAACTTCCCTTCAAAGATTCCAGCTTCATCAGTATATTTTCCATGCATATCAACAGGATTAAAAACCGGAATATTATTTGCCATACCTACTTCGAAGTCTTCAGGACCATGCCCGGGTGCAGTGTGTACCAAACCTACACCTTCTCCTTCTGTAACGTATTCTGATGATAATACAATGGTATGCACTTTAGGTTGTTGTTTTTCCAATTCCTTCTGATAAGGAACTTCGTCAATTAATGGATGAATGTACCTTTTACCTTCTAATTCTGTCCCTTTGAATCTGCGTCCATAATCAAATCCATCCTCTTCTCCCCTAGCAAGTTCAAGTTTAAATTGTAAAAGATTTGCTGTTGCTGCAATTCCCATTATCCATGTTTCATCTTTCACTCGCATTTCTACGTATTCATTGTTTGGATTAGCCATAATGTTGGTATTCGCCACTAAAGTCCAAGGGGTTGTTGTCCAAATCAGATAGAACGTCTTAGGATCTTCCACAGATTGAAATTTAACAAAGATTGCATTATCTTTCACATTATGATATTCAAACTCATGTTTAGCCAGGGCAGTTGCACAACGTGGGCAACAATTTTGCGGTTTATAGAATTGATATAACAGTCCATTCTTATAAGCTTCCTTCAATGTCCACCATATACCTTGAATATACGTATTTTTTAATGTAATATATGGATTTTCCCAGTTCCAGAACGTACACCCTAATCTTTTAAATTGTTCATTCATCTTTGGGATCTGTGATTCTGCATGCTCTCTGCATTTATCAATAAATTTCTCAAGCCCGTAATCAATAATTTCTTTTTTATTATGTATACCTAAGTTTTGTTCCATTAACACCTCAATAGGTAACCCATGAGTATCATAACCAGGCGTATCTGTTACTCTGAATCCTTGCATGCGTTTATAGCGAATCAAATAATCTTTCAATATCTTATTCCATGCAGTACCCAAGTGTACATTTCCAGTTGTATATGGCGGTCCATCTATGAAACGCCAGACCTTATCTTTCGGTTCGGCTTTCTTTATTTCCTTATATATCTTTTCCTTTTCCCACCAATCGAGAATTCGCTCCTCAATTGCTCTTGAATCAAATTCTGGTAATTCTTTCATATATATTCACAATATAAATTTGCTAATTAAA
>WJKO01000450.1 GCA_014729055.1 Promethearchaeota archaeon
ATAGAGAATCAATTAAGTCCTTAAACAAGAAATTCGAACAATGTGACGAGCAAATAAAGAAAATAAAAGAAAAAATAACTCCTTTAAAAGATGTTAAAAACAAGTTAGAAGAAAAAGAAAAAAGCTTGGAACAATATCGGGAATCATACGATTTATATACCCAGAATGAAAAAATTTCAAATAAATTAAAAGTAAAAGAACAAAGTCTAACTGATGGAAAAAGAGAATTAGAGAAGATCCAGAAATTGTTAGATGAGAAACTAAAAGATTTAGAGGAAACAAAGGAAAAATTTGATGAAGATAGATTTCAAAAACTGAAAAAGGATATTGAAGATCTAAAGGAAGAACGCGCGGAATTAAAAGGGGAACTTAAGCAAATAAAAGCGCGTATCAAAAAGATCGAAGAAACACTAAAAGAATACAAAAAAATTGAAAACAAATTACAGGTTCTCAAGACTGAATTAGAGAAATATAAATCAATTCTTACGCTTCAAGAACGTATAAGATCTTGGTTTCGAGATTCTGGACTGAAATTAGGTGAAGTTCTTCTTCGTAAAATATCTAGTTCTGCCTCATATCTATTTCAAGAGATCATGGACAATTCCACCTTAAAACTTGAGTGGGATAAAAACTATGAAATAAAAGTCAGTTCAAATAGCGGTGAGAGAGCATTTAAACGCCTTTCGGGAGGGGAACAAATGTCTGCTGCCCTAAGCGTACGCCTAGCTTTAATAAAAATATTTTCAAAGATAGATATTGCGTTTTTCGATGAGCCTACAACTAACTTGGATTACGAGAAAAAACAGAATTTAGCCCAATGTATTCAAAATATCAAGGGCTTTACACAGTTATTTGTTATTTCTCACGACGATACGTTTGAAAATATGGCAGATTATGTTTTGAGATTTGAGAAAGATGAGCAAAATATAACTAAAGTAGAACCTGTTTAAAATATTAGAAAGATTAGAAGCCAATATGGAGGAAAGAATGTGCCATTAGATTATAGTCAAGTTTGGAAAAAATTAGAAGCCAATGTGAGTAAATTCAAGGAATTTGATAAAGATTTAAATAAAGAATTAAATGCTCTAAAGAAAGCGTCTGGCGATATTTTTAAGAAAAGTTATAACGATATTATCAATGCTCTCAATAATATGACTGGGTCTACGGGTGCAAGACCCTCAAGAGAATATAAAAATGGCCTATTAGTCAAATTCAATTCCCAATTTAATAATCTCAAAGAGATGGTAGCTTGGGCTGTCAATATCCTTGAAAATAAAGTTTGTATTGGGACTGATGGCTCACAAATATATGCACCCCCCGAAATCAATATGCCAATTGGATTGGTCCAAGTCGTCTGTTTTATAAACGAACATAACCAAAGTAAAAACTCTTATAAAGAAGACCGAGAAATAAGGATATTAGCTCCTAAAGATTTACTATATGAGAGAGTAGATAAGAAAACTGGTTCCACAATTGTATCCATCGGCGAAGAACCCGTCAATGCGATGAGATATAAGATTGAAACCGATTTATTAACGAAATATTTGGACATGTATCATAATAAACAGCCGAAAATATCAAATATTTATGCCATTACCGATGGATCATTAGTGCTTTCTTTTTTACAGAGAATGTCACCCGATACACAGAATACATATTATGCTGCCCTTAAAGATGCGTTAAAAAAGAGTAAACACACGAAACATCCACTTATTGGGTATGTGGATTCCTCTGCGGCAAAAGATGTTGTTGATATGTTGAAAAAACTCGATAAAACAATCCCGAAAGATACTCGATATATCTCTGATGCATATATTCTAGAGAATTATATAACGCAATCCCAAGGTCTAAATTATACAATGAATTGGGGGGACCGTACTTGTGCTTTTATCTGCGATCGTCAAGATGGTATCTATGATGAGATATATCCAGATAAGATCGGGAAAAAATACTGTAAGATTGCGTTTTTTTATATAAAATTAAGCAGCGCGATAATGGCTCGTGTAGAGTTTCCTGCGTGGACTCTAAGAGAACCTGGAATGGTAGAGAATATTGCTAACATAATGCGGGCAGAGTCGGCAATCGGATCGGGCTACCCGTATACAATAGACAAATGCCACCATTTAGCTGTGATTAAAGGTCAAGAGCGGTTGAAATTCTTAAGATTGTTCCAGAAATTTGGCAAACAAAACAATATTAAAATAGGAATCAAGAATAAAGCGAAATCTAAGTTAGTGAGAATTTAGAAACTACGTCTTTAATATCTAAAAAATCACTTGCACTCTTGTTTTTTTTTCTTTTAAAAATGCTCATTCTCTGATATATAATGGCGACTGAGTATGAGGAACATAACTGAATCAACTGAATCAGATGAATCTTCTTTCAATAATGTCATATTAGACTCCGACAAAAAAACAGAATTGGTGGAAGATAAAACCTCTGATAATAAAACGCTTAAGAAACGAATGTTAAAATCTATTAAATCTATGGATCCAGAAAAACGGGAGCTCTTGTTAAAGACAGAAATCTTCAGACGTTTATTTTTTGAAAAATAGATATTTATGAAATCTATAGTAGTCTGTCATCTATTTTAAGTTGTATAATTATCTATAATTCAGCGTTCTCAAATACATGATACCATTGTCGCATACTGATCGCCCCCACTGGGCATGCAGGTATACAAGTCGCGCATTTGAAACATCTTTCGCAGTTTATTACTGCTAGCCGACTTAGTTCTCTATCAAAGAAACCTTCATTTCTATAATATTCAAGATCTATTGCTTCATGTGGACATGCCCTAGCACAACTTCCACATCCAATACATCTATTTTCATCTATAACAATTGTTTTTTCAATACTTTCACAAGGCTTTTTATTATATTCTACCCCATCTGCCTTCCCTAATCGATTATCATTCTTCATGAAATTCCAAATATCCCAAATAATATTGCTTTTAAGTTCATCTGGCAATTCTCTAATGATATCTTCGTATTTAGATTTGAATATAGACCTATATCCAAAGGTAGAAGAAATTATGGCAACTTCTAACATTCCTAAGTCTTGGATCTTTTCGCAGAGAATTGAGTTACTAACCGTTTGTCTAATGTTTCCTTGTGTCTTTTTGATAAAATCTCTCGTTATCAGAACTGGACGCTCCAAGTATTCATATGTAATCTTATTGGTATCATGATCTCTGTATTCATTATACACATTACATGGTTGTAGTGTTAGATCAACAATAGCTTTAGATTCGTTTAATACGTGTTTATAATTATGGCATAAGCAGAAGTCATCCTTATTTATATAAATAAAATCATCATTTTCTGCATCAATAATGAGATCTATTTCATTCTCCATACAATTAATGCACCTAAGAATAGGATAAAGAGCATCTAAACCATACTTATTGTTTGAAAATACCAGTTCTCCCGACTTTTTAAGAGTAATTTTAAGCGATGCTGCCGGATGCTCCTTATTGGTGCGTGTTTCGATTTCTGTATAAGCACATGAACTTTTTTGTTTGTCATCTTTTCTTTGTTCTGCAATTATCTTAAAGTCGGGAACTTGCTCGGAAATATATTCCCCCCGAAAGCAGAAATCTTTTAATTTAACGTCTTTTAAGTCTAGTTCTTTGTTGATTATATGTGACTTCTGATTGTTTAAATTCTTTTCAAGCCATTTATTCATATCTGTTCTTATTTCATCCACCGATTCATAAGTAAAATCTTTCATATGTGCTTTACTTATCTTTTGAACTAAAACTTTAAAGATTTCCCAATCTGATGGGATATTATTTGGGCTGGACACTATTTTATTGAATGTTTTTTCCTTGAGTTCAATATTTGTGATTGTTCCGTTTGATTCTAAATAACTACAAGCAGGTAAAACGACATTTGCTTTTTCGGAACATTTAGATTTGAATATATCTTGAATAATCAAACAATCGAGTGATTGAATTACCTCTAAGGGAATTCTCTCAGTAGTATATACTACTTTAATTGTTCCATGTTGGATCTTGTTTTTTATATTATCGAATGAATCAGTGCAAAATCTTTCAACACCATTAATATTTGACCTGTTTCGTAAAGGTATAAGTGTTATAGTGTCCTTTTCCTCTTGAATCGCATTAATAGTGTTAATTTGTTGATTTGTCAGACTATTTCCCACTAAAATAACAGACTTTTTCTCTGAAAACTTCTCTAAAAGTGTAGATAAACCAAATTCAGCAATATTAATATCTTCAGTCACTAAAGCCAGAGTTTCTTTCTGCACTTTAAAATTCTTTTCCCGTAATAATATTATTTTTTTACCTTTATCATACGCCTTTTTAAGATGGACGAGGAGTACAGGATGTGTTATTTGCGGATTAGCGTTTAAGAGAATGATATTCTCATTGATATCTATGGCATCTATTAAATCTAATTTATTTAACAATTCATTATTCTTTGTAAACGAATCCGATTGAATCATAGCCAAATTATTGCTTTTAAATACATCTTTCGCCATTTTCATAAACACAAATGCAGATTCATTAGAAAGATCAGGCGAGGCGATAAAAGCAATTTCATCACCTTTATAATTCTTTAATATATCTCCGATTTTAATAAACACATTTTCCCAATCAATCGGCACTTTTCTTGAATCCCTCGTATATACAGGATTTAGTATTCTATTTTCGCTATTAAATAATTGAATATTGCAGAATCTTCCTAAAACACATCCTTGACCGTAATTAATTTTACATTCTTCACTTGGTATAGTATCAATAATTTTTCCATCTTGTATGTAATAATGAAAACAACAACCAATAGGACATAAATTACATATAGAGTCAATAAACTCGCCTCTATTTTCAACCCATTTCGTATTTTTTGGCGCTAATGCTCCCGTTGGACATATATCGACGCAAGCGCCGCAGAACATACAACTTGAATTGACCAAGGAAATATCATTAGCTGTTGAAATATAAGCTTCATATCCTCTATCCATGAAATCTATTGCATTAACTCCTCTTATTTCACTACAAACACGAACACATCGTCCACATTTTATGCAAAGATTATAATTACGTTCAAAAAATGGTTCATCTTGGATCAAGGGATAATTTCTATAATTAAAATCATAAGAATATTCTTCTATTCCAAGATATTCTACAACTTCCTTAAATTCACATTCCATCTTTTTAGAACAAGCGAAACAACCGCAAACATTTTTGGTTGGTCTATTCTCGTAATCGGCGTTATAATCGTCACATACTTCCTTATGACCACATATCAAGCAATTATTAGGATGTTCACTTAATCTTAATTGTAAAATCTCTCGACGCATTTGTTGGATTTCTTCATCGTTAGTTATTATTTCCATATCGGCAACGGCGGGTGATGAACAAGCAGTTTGAATGGGCTTTCTAGCACCCTTAACTTTTACAATACACATCCGACATCCCCCATATGATTTTAGTCCTTCGACATTACAGAGTGTAGGAATATACACATCTGCCGTTTCAGCTACTTCGAGTATGGTCATTCCTTTTGTGAAATTCACTTTTTGTCCATCTATTGTCAATGATAATGGTTTCTGTGTCATTTGCACCCCTCCGACACTTTATATATTGCTCCAAAATTGCACGAACTGTAACATAACCCGCATCTAACACATAAATCGGGATTTATTTCATGCGGTTGCTTCCGTTCCCCTTGAATTGCGTTTTGAGGGCAATTCTTTGCACATAATCCACATCCTTTGCATTTTTCTGCATCAATTTTATATTCTATTAGAGAATCACACACTAATGCGGGACAATATCCATTAATATGAGCGATATATTCATCTCGGAAATATTTAAGTGTTGTAAGAACGGGATTTGGTGCTGTTTGTCCCAGACCACACAAACTCGACTTTTTCACTAAATGAGCTAACTGTTCCAGTTTTTCCAAATCTTCCATTGTTCCTTTACCGTTCTTAATCTTTGTTAGTAGAGTTAACATTTTGTGGGTTCCAACGCTACAAGGGGTACATTTCCCACAAGATTCTTTTTGAGTAAACGTAATAAAAAAATGAGCTAATTCTACCATACAAGTCGACTCATCCAATACGATTAATCCACCTGATCCCATTATTGCACCTAGAGCAGTTAGATTCGAATAATCTAAAGGAGTATCTAAGAATTGTCTGGGAATACACCCGCCAGAAGGACCACCAATTTGGATGGCTTTAAATTTTTTGCCACCAGGTATTCCTCCGCCAATATCATATACAACGGTTCTAATTGTCGTACCTATTGGTATTTCAACTAAACCAGAATTATTGATTTTACCTGTTAAAGCTATGATAATTGTGCCTCCCGATTCCTCTGTACCAATATTTGCGAACCAATCTGCGCCATTTGCAATTATTTTAGGAATCGATGCATAGGTTTTGACATTATTTATGTTCGTAGATTTTCCCCATAATCCGGAGTTAGCAGGAAATGGAGGACGTGGTCGTGGCATCCCTCTTTCACCCTCGATAGATGCCATTAATGCAGTTTCCTCACCACAAACAAAGGCACCTGCACCCTTTTTTAGTTCGATATTAAAATTAAAATTAGAATCAAAAATATTTTTTCCTAAAAATCCTCGTTCTTCTGCTTGTTCTAGAGCGATTTCTAATCTCTGTATAGCTAATGGGTATTCTGCTCTTAAATAAATAAACCCTTGATTAGCCCCTATTGTATAAGCCGCGATTATCATTCCTTCAATAACGCTATGAGGATCTGATTCTAATGTGCTACGATCCATAAATGCACCGGGATCACCCTCATCTCCATTACATACTATGTATTTGATAGGACCTTTCGCGTTTTTGGCGAAAGTCCATTTCAAAAAAGTCGGAAATCCAGCGCCTCCTCTCCCTCTTAACTTAGATATCTTTAAGATATCTATTACTTCGTTTGGGCTAAGTTCTTTAATTACTTTTTCTGCCGACTTATACCCTTTAACTCCTAAATAGTCTTCAATATTCTCTGGATCTATTTTACCAAAGAATTCCTTAATGATTGGTTTTTGTTTATAATAAAATTGAACATCTTCCATATTTTTAATGCTCTCACCTGTTTTAGGATCCTTATAAAGTAGCGCTTCTACGACTTTGTTATTAATTAGATGATTTTTTACTATTTGTTCAGCATCACGTGGTTTAACTTGAACATAAAGAACATTATCTGGTTGGATTACCATAATTGGACCCATTTGACAGAACCCGTGACATCCTGTTTTCTTAATCTTAACGTTTAATTCCTGTTTTTGGATTAAATCTTCTAATTCTTCTTGTATTTCCCTTGCTTGAGATGAATTACATCCGGTACTTCTACATAAATATATAGTTCTTTCTTTGATTTTATCCTTCATCGTCATGACATCCTAGTTTTTTGATTCTTTCTTCAGATTCTTTACAATCTTCCTTAGTTTCTGAACGGTAAGATTTCCGTAATATACATCATTTATTACAATTACAGGTGATATCGCGCAGCAACCTAAGCAAGCTACGATCTCCAAACTAAAAAGCCGGTCATTGCTTGTTTCCCCAGATTTAATATTCAATTCGTTTTCAAGAAATTCGATGAGCAGCGGGGCACCTTTTACATGACAAGCAGTACCATCACAGCAAGTAATAACATATTTTCCTTTTTCTGTAAATGAGAATTGGGCATAAAATGTTGCTATTCCGTATATCTTTGCCATAGGTACATATAATTTATTTGAGATATATCTCAAAA
>WJKO01000451.1 GCA_014729055.1 Promethearchaeota archaeon
AAGAAAGGTCTTTATTTCAAAATAAAGGGAATTCTGAATATGTTGCTCAGGTGTTTCATATCTTAGTGAAGGATTAAATGTAAATACCCTTTCAAATATCTGTCTTGGCTCATTAATATCAATTTGTTTTTTTATCTCATTTCTATAGAATGAATCTTGTCTATCAGAGTCAGGTACAAGTCTTTGCCAATAATTATAGTAATTATTGAAAAAGAACTCCCGATTTAACGCTGCAAATACACGATAATACCTCCAGGGGTATCCTCCAAATAATTCATCCCCACCTGTGCCAGAAAGACATACTTTAACAAATTTAGATGCCAGACGTGATATATAATAATTAGGATATGACATACCAACCTTAAGGTCTTCCAAATGCCAGATTACTCTGGATAATGCCCATCGCAGATCACCAGCATTCATTACCTGCTCATACTGTTCGGTCCCCAGATAATTAGATATTAGCTCAGCAGCGCGTCGTTCATCATAATTGACTTCCACGCCGGCAACCCGATTCATATCAAAACCACAAGTGAAAGTACTTAACCTGTCTACTTCACCGGACGCAACAGTTGTTATCGAACCAGAGTCCAGTCCACCTGAGAGATAAGATCCTACAGGAACATCAGATATCATTTGTCGACGTACTGCCTGTTCGAAAAGACGCTTTGTCTCTGCCTGAGCGTCTTCAAAGGTCATCTTTTCATCGGGCTGTGAAAAATCATAGTCCCACCAGGAATGATGCTTTATAAAGCTTGATGATGCATCAATCCTTACAGAATTTGCCTGTGGAAGAAGTGTCACACCTTTAAAAAGAGTTCTATAAGTAAACAAATTTTGGAATGTAAAATATTCATTAAGTGCTCCAAGATCAACTTCAATGCGATAATCAGGATGTTCCAGTATTGCTTTAATTTCTGAAGCAAAAACCAGTGTTTTACCGTTGAACCAGTAATATAAAGGTTTTACTCCAAATCTGTCACGGAATAAATAAAGAGCTTTTTCTTCATTGTTCCATACTCCTATAGCAAACATACCGTTAAGTCTTTCTATGAAAGAAATTCCGTGAAAATCCAGTCCTTCAAGTATTACCTCAGTATCGGTTTCTGTAGTAAAACTTTTTCCTCTTTTTATTAGTTCGTCACGCAATTCTCTGAAATTATAAATACATCCATTGTAAACAATTATCCATTTACCATTAGAAGATCTCATCGGCTGTTTTCCTTTTTTGCTCAGATCAAGTATAGCGAGACGCTTATGCCCAAGAGCAATATTACCTTGAAAAAAATGACCTTCATCATCTTGACCACGATGAGCCAATCTTATGGTCATCTCTCGTATTATTTGTTCATTAACCGGATTGCCATCAATGTTAAATACCCCTGCTATACCGCACATTATTACAAACTTTTAATTTTTTCAACAATGAACTTCTGTTGTTTGAATGTTAGTTCATTATATAATGGCAATGTTAATGCATGCTCATAACACCATTTGCTATTTTTCATTTTACCTTCAATCTTTACTAATGGATTATACTTAAATGCTTTGTGCATATGTAAAGCATAGGTGCCAATCTGCACTTCAATACCATTGTTGTGCATTCTTTTCATTATAGTATCTCTATTTTTGTGAAAAAGAATAAATGACTGGTAACTGTGCTTGCCATTTATTGTGGTAGATGGGAATTCGATTTCTTTTGTGCCAGATAATAAATTCAAATAATTTTCAGCTAGGTTTTTTCTTTTTTTTAGCAATGAATCAATTTTGTTTAACTGTCCTAACCCAATAGCAGCGAGAATATTACTCAATTTATAATTAGTTCCGATTCTTTCAAAGCAAATACCTTCATGAATTGCTCCTGATATATTCATTCCGAAGTGTTTATAAGAATTCATCCATTCAGCCCATTCTTTGTTATTTGTTGTAATCATGCCACCTTCACCAGTAGTAATAAACTTCCTTGGGTGAAATGAGAAAACTGTAATATCAGCAAGATTACCGACCATTTTATTTTCATATGCTGCACCTACCGAGGGAGCAGCATCCTCAATAATATATAAACCAAATTTCTCTTTGATTAAATTCAATTTTTCATAATCTATTGGATTTCCAAAAGATGAAACAGGTATAATAGCTTTAGTCTTTTTAGTAATTGCAGATTGAACAGCATTATAATCAATATGCATAGTTTCCCTGTTAACATCAACAATAACAGAGGTGGCACCGACAATTGGGGCAACAGCTGCTGTTGCAGGATATGTATAATCTGGCACAATTACTTCATCTCCTGCATCTATTCCCATAGCTCGCAGTGCAATTTCAAGACCAGTTGTACAGGAAGTAACTGCAATAGCATGTTTACAACCAATATAATCAGCAAATTTATCCTCATATTCTTTAGTAACAGTTCCTTCTGTTAAATAGCCACTATCAAGAACTTCAAGGACTTTATTCTTAATATTCTGGTCTATGTAAGGTTTTATTAAGGGTATTTTCATTTTTTATCTATTCCTTTTTTAATTCTCCAATCAATTAATTTCTGTAATCCAGCTTTCAAAGTATATTTAAATTTAAAACCTAACTCTTTTTCAGATTTATGTCTTGAACCTATCCTGTTTTGAACAAATTGCCTAGCATCATCATTTGCATAGGGTTTATAAATTACTTTTAAAGCTGATTTTTTTAATTTCAGGATAGTGCTACACAACTCGCTTATAGTTGTTTGGACTTCTGTCCCTATGTTATAATAACCGAAATTAACATCTGAATTCATAGCAGCAATATTAGCCCTGGCAACATCTTCAACATAAATAAAATCATATGCCTGGCTACCATCCCCATTAATTATAGGCTGTTCACCTTTTTCTATCTTGTTCAGCATAATAGGTACTACACCACTATATACTGAGAACTGATCTTGTCTTGGTCCATAAACATTCATATATCTCAACCCAATAATATTCAATCCATAACGATCGTTAAAAGCAGTACACATTGCTTCCCCGGCAATCTTAGTTGATCCATAAAAGTTTTTATTGTTAAATGGGTGATCTTCAGTCATAGGGACTTCAACAGCATTACCATAAACAGAGGCAGAAGAAGAATAGACCAGTTTTTTTACATTGTTTTTAACACAGGCTTCCAAAACATTAAAAGTCCCTTCAATAT
>WJKO01000452.1 GCA_014729055.1 Promethearchaeota archaeon
AAAACCGTATATTCCTTGCACCTCTTGTAATAAAGTGATAATATTTTCATTATTGCTTTTATATTCTTTCAATAACTGATCTATTTCGGGTAATCTCATATCACTAACGTTGGTTTGATTTTCAATAGTCATATTTTTCCTCCCCTTATTATTTTATCCAGTATATTTGGTATTTAAGGAAATATATCTCGTTTAGCGACAAATTGGGATAAATCCATAACCTTTAGTTTACTTATATTGTGCATCAGTTCACCTTCCTTTTCATTATACTCGTTTTGCAAACACTTGAAATGAGTGATACATTTTGGGCACGTGGTTATTAAATATTCGGCTCCAGTTTTGATGGCTTCCTCAATTCGCTTCATTCTTAGAATTTTTGTTTTAGCATTGCACGTTCTAAATACCGAGACTCCGCAACAATTAGCATCCTCTCTGTTGTTTTCCATCTCCACCAATTCGACATTATTTAAATTCCTTAAAATCTTCCGAGGTTCTTCATAAATCCCGCCCAATCTTCCTAAACGGCACGGATCATGATAAGTTATCTTCACTTTTGGTAATGTATTTTTAGGTTGAATTCTGTTCCTATCAGCATCCATTAAATATTCACTAAGGTGTTTTACGGTAAAATCAAATCCATCTACAAGTTTAGGATAATCATATTTCCACATTCTATATCCTTCAGCACATTGAACCAATATTGTCTTAACTCCTGCGTTCTTATATAAATCCACATTGTATTGTGCCAAGCTTTTTGCAGTATTTGTATCCCCTGTCCAAAAGGCATCATGGCCACAACACTTGGTTTTCGCTATTACTGGATTAATACCACATTCATTTAATAGAAAAACAGCAGCTCTTGCAGAATCTTTATATTGTGGATCCAATTTTTCAAACAAATCCTCCATTAATGAATTACATCCTATAAAGAGAGCGATTTCACCCGTATTTTGCGTCTTAAGGTCTTTATCCTTTTTAATATAATCACAATTATTACAAAGTGTAGTTTCTCTGCTCTGTATAATTGGATTAATAGTCATTATCCCGTCATGGGTTTGAGTTGCTACCAATTCATTAAATAGAAGTGAATTTTCGAATGCGACCTCCCGGAATAATCTGACAATCTCTGCAAAAAGGAAACTATCTTCTTCTTGCATAGGGCAATATTTCATGCATTTTTCGCAAGTTAAACAACTGAATAAATCTAGTTGTGGAATAAAATCAACTAGCGTTTGTTCGCCTTGATTGACAATCTTATGAAGAAAATCTTTAGGGGAGAAAGTTCCTAATAAGCTAGTCGGACATTCGGAAAGGCATTTGCCACAACTATAGCAAAATGTAGATAACGCTCTAATCTGAAGTATTTTTTCTCTCAGAAGATCTGGCAGTTCTAAGGAACTTTTCATAACTAATTTTTAAAGCGATTACTAAATTCAAACAATGATGTGACGTGAATGTCAGATCCTAATGATATACGAATCGCTGTATTCGTCTGTCGATGCGGGATAAATATCGCTGGAGTACTAGACACATCAGAAGAAACGGGATTAGCGGGATTTGCGCTAAACTTACCGGGAGTTGTATTTTCAACGGACAATCTAAGTCTATGTACAACGACTGGTGCTGACTTAATAAAAAAATCCATAGAAGAACATAATATCAACAGAGTCGTTGTGGCGGCTTGAACTCCGAAAACACATGAGCCAGTCTTTCAGAACGTGCTAAAGGAAGCGCAATTAGACCAATCATATTTAGAATTCTGCAACTTGAGGGAACAAGTAGCTTTCGTACATATGAAAGAACCCGAAAAAGCTCAAAGAAAAGCAGAAGATTTGATTAGGGCGGCAGTAGCTCGAACACACCATCATGAAATAATACCAAAACACACATTTGATGTTGACAAAAAAGCATTGGTGATTGGTGGCGGTGCAGCTGGTTGTCAAGCTGCTTTAGACCTTGCTAAAAGCGGTTATAAGGTGTTTTTAGTTGAAAGGGAACCCACGATTGGTGGAAAAATGGCGATGTTAGATCGAACATTTCCAACGGACGACTGTTCAATTTGAATCTTAGGACCGATAATGCTAGAAGTTGAAAGAAACGAAAATATCGAGTTACTTACATACTCAGAGGTTACAGAAGTCAATGGATTTATCGGGAACTTTAAAGTAAAAGTTAAAATGAAACCACGATATACTACTGATAAATGTAATGGCTGTGGCGCATGTTTTGATGTGTGCCCGGTTGTTGCTCCTTCACACTTCGATCAAAATATGGGAATACGAAAAGCAATTTACGTTGCCTTTTCGCAAGCAGTTCCAATGGTAGCTCAGATTGATATGGATCATTGTATCCAATGTGGTTTATGTAGTGAAGTCTGTGAATTAGAAGCCGTTGATTACGATCAGAAACCTACAATAAAAGAATTAAAAGTAGGTACAATCATTGTGGCTACGGGTTGGGATGAATATAAACCCACTAATGGTAAGCTTGGCTATGGAATATATCCAAATGTATTAACTCAACTAGAATTAGAACGAATATTAGCTCCAAATGGACCTACTTTCGGACACCTAATTAGACCGTCTGATGGTAAACGACCAAAAAGAATATTATTCGTCCAATGTGTTGGATCGAGGGATTTAAGAAGCAATCGCTATTGCTCTTCGGGCGTTTGTTGTATGATCTCAATAAAAAACGCGAAACTAATCAAACAACATTACGAAGATACGGATATAACCATTAGCTACATCGATATTCGTGCTGCTGGGAAATATTATGAAGAATATTATTATGATGCTAGAAAGTATGGAATACATTTCATAAAATCCGCAGTATCTAAGATAAGACAAGATAAAGAGACTAACAATCTGAGAGTACGTTTAAAAGACATGCTATTAAGTGACCAAGAAGTTAGAGAATATGAGTTTGATCTTGTAGTATTATCAGCAGCATTACAACCCTCACAAGGAATAGAACACTTAAATGAAGTTCTTCGATTAGAAACCACATCTGATGGCTTCTTTAAGGAATTTCATGCAAGATTGAATGCAGTTGACACAAATGTAGCGGGTATATCCCTTGCTGGGGTATCTCAAGGACCAAAATCAATAGCAGAAGCAATAATGCAAGCCAAAGGCGCAGCATCTTCAGCTAACATTATCATGAATGCTGGAAAATACACAATGAAAATGGAAAAAGCCGTAGTGAATGAAGAACGTTGTTCAAAATGTGGATTATGTGAAGAAAATTGTCCATTTGTGGCAATAACTTTGAAAAACGGCTCTGCAGCAAGGATAAACGAGATAGCTTGTAGAGGGTGCGGCATATGTGCAATGACATGTCCATCTCATGCAATAACTGTTCGAAATTCAAGAGATATTCAATTTAACGCATTGATAGACAATCTAATGTATTAATACTCATAAAAATCAAAAATCGAAAGGATGATCTCCTAACGTAAACCTAAGGGTTAGGAGTGACGAACCTAGCAGGGTTTATTCGATTAAAAGTGCCCTTGTGCATTTTTAATTTTTTATTTTCTATTATTTATTCTATCTACTTGAGTCTATTTCCAATTTTTCCAATAAAGATTTAATTTCTTTGATTACGGTGTTTCTGGTTAAGATACCAGTATATTGCGAGAAGGTCATTTCAATATCATATGTATCTGGGTTATAAATTTGCTCTGGATCCGTCCAATTATATCCAACACAATCATTGCATAATTGCGCTACAAAGAGTTTTTCGTAATTTACTGACTTTCTTATTTGTTTTTCAACCTCGTAGAATGGTTCTCCCGGATTTGTAGCAATAAAAATATCATTCATAGCAATTGTCGATACATTAGTCCTCATCATTAAGCTTTTTAGTTTATTTGATTGATGGTTTGCGTATTCTAGATGAACAAATGATATATAGGGCTTCCTCCTGAAAAATTTAAGACCAGGTACAGCTATAATTCTTTTTAGACCACTTAAAATAATATTTAGGAAGGTACCTTTTGTGAAACCCTTATAAATAGGGGTTAATGGCAAATATATGTCCCGACTATCAACCAACACGTGTTTTAAAGGTTTAGTTTCAATTGTATCTAATTTCTTCATAGTATATTCTGCGAGGTGTTGACCAAACTTTTGCGCACGAAGATATTGAACCGCAGTCCTACCTAATGTTTTTCTTTTTTCTTTTTTAATCTTAATTGGAAAATAACCGGACACATTGCCTGCTGGTCCTTGGAATATTAAAGGAATAAAATTCTTTTTTGCTTTCTTTATATCAGCTGTTTTGTGTTTTATGGCACGTATATAGTATCCGGGCCATCCTCCACTTATTTCATTGATTTCTCTATCTATCATAACGGGATGCGTTGGAAATGCAGATATTAACCCTATTAAATTATCGCTTTCATCGGCAAATTTTATTAAATAAATATTAGGATGTAAGATTTCGTAATGCCCTTTTGGAGGTCGACGGTTAAATACAAATCTCTCCCGGACTTGAGTCTTTCCAAAACCTATCTTAACGTCAATAGTCTCTTCAATAGCATCCTTTATTGCTTTAATTGTCTGTTTAATGATAAATTCTACTAAATAAGTATCAGCATCTTTCCACAAGACATTCGGAAATATTGGCGCAGGCATTAGTCCATCCGTGTCGGGCGCATAATGAGAATGAGTTGAAAAACAATGTATAACATTTTTATCGATATTAAGTTGTTTTGATATTTCTCTTTTTAATTTCATAGTATTTCGATATCCAAACCCCGTTAAATCAAAATTAACCAATACTAACTCAATTCTATTTTTCTTATTATTTCTTAATACATTAACTCGAGAATATATTTTATCATGACATCCTTTACATCTTTTCATTCGTCCATAACCAGACAATGTAAGATGGGTATAAGGTTGTGGCGTAATATTTCTTTCTGCGCTACCGAATGAATAATTAAATTCACTCTTATTCTTTTTCTTGTTCTTCATTGTTCTCTTTCTGTCTCCTTAACGTGGGTTTCATATATTCTGGTTTTTTATAAACTGCCAGATCTTTGAAAACATTCATGAATAGACATTCGTCCCGAGCCATTATCATTTCTTCAGTTGAAATTGACCGATTGGTAAACTTAACAGGGACATTTCTGACTAAAACAACTGGTATCTGTTCATCAGCTTCGCCCATCAATATTTGAGATCCTGAAACAATATTATCTGCCAATGCTCGCGTAGTAATTTCGAGCGGTCTACCGAATAGATCCTTTTTCCCACGACAGTCGTCAATAGGTTCAATACCTGAAACAGCTATTGCAACTCCAATAGTACCCCGTTTCATAGGCTGAACACGAGAATCCGCGATAATAATACCTATATCTTCTAGTCCAGTCTTCTCTATTATTTGTTCTCGTATGGATTTAGCCGTTTGCTGTGGGTCTTTTGGAAACAATACATATTTATTTTCGCCGCCCGAATTAGACTGATCAACGCCGGCATTTGCTATTAATATTCCGTCTTTTTCGGTTAATAATACACCCTCAACACCACCAAGAATAACATCGGCCTCTTCAATGATTATTTGAGTAAAGATTGGGCTCATTTTATATTTATTGGCTAATCTCTCGGAAATGGGGGATATTTCTTTTATCTCATCTGCCTTTATTATTCTGTCTTGAGTAATACTTATGGGTGTTTCCGCGATTACCAATATATCCCCATTAGCTAATTTTAAGGGCTTGAGGTTAATTGAATTGAGGATAATATCTATTAGATTGTCGTTCGGTTTAATTAACGGAGTTTTAATAGCAAAAAATTGCATCCTACATCATTTAATTATCTTTTAGAAATAAAGTCATTGATAAATAATAAATTCGAATTTTTATCTAACTAAATAGAGTGCAAGAACTTATCTTCTCTAGATTTTTCCAAGACTTCTTTAACAATAAGTCCAATTTTATCGAGTTCCAACTGCTGTCCGTTTAATTTATTGATCAATGAATATAGTTGTTTTTCTGTTCCGATTAGAATACAATTTTGATTTTTATCATATTTTTTATATTCTGTGGTCACAGCATCTTTATGGATTGCTGCATCCCCCCCACGGGCTAGCATTTCTTGTTTTAACACTAATGCTTGAGGTGCGGTGACATTTTTTAGTAAGATAAGTTTAGTGACCATTTTTTTATCCATAATTCTGGAACCTGCGGGTGTTACGCCCAATAATCTTTGATAATAACGTCCCTCTAATGGATCCTTAATACAACCTATAAGACCGCCCGAAATACCTTCCTTCTCTATTAATAATGGTTTCTTCCTTATATGTTTCGCCATTGTTATCATTTCTTGTAATTCTCGATTCACATCGTGAGTTCGTATAATATGAGCCCCATTATACACTGCAATAGATGTTGCAGCAAGTGAACCATAAAATCTCTGCGCAGGTTGTTTTTTATTAAGAACGTTTCCGATAAATGACTTTCTGGATATTCCTACCAATATGGGGTTGCCAAATATTCTGAAACGTTCAAGGTTATCGACAATTGCTAAGTCATATTCATAAGTTTTCTCCGGAACCCATTTACCAACACCAGGATCGATTATTAATTTATCAAGATCGTAACCCTTCCTCTCAAGATCTATTATATTATTAAACAGATTTTCAATTATCGAATTTACCGATAGAATATCACCCGGTTTCTGATTTGAAGCCATTAAAATTAATGGTACATCATAATCTAAAATTAAGTTGGTCATTTTCCTATCGGTTCTTAATCCGCTAACATCATTAATTATTACATTAAAGCCACGCTCTTTGCAATATTTAATGCAAAATTCTGCAATCTTCGAGTATTGTGTATCAATTGAAATAATAATATTCGTATCTAAAAAGTCCAGTAATTTCGTTAGGTAAGACTTAACCCTCGCTAGTTCTTCTTCTACTGTAATAGGTGCTACACCAGGAGCTGTTGATCTTCCCCCTAAATCGATAATTTTTGCTCCGTGAGTAATGTAATTAGAAATTGTTTCTTCCAGATCATTAATTTCTACGACAGAACCTTTATAGAAACTTTCAGGTGATACATTTAAAATTGCTTGTATAGCGGGACTGTGGTTATCTCCAATATTAAATGTATTAAAGAATGTTTTGTTGATAATAACCATGTTTTGTTGATAATAACCATGAATTTTATAATTTTGTTTTTTAATTGAGGTTATGTTTATGGGATGAACCTTGATTGACATAGATCGATTGATGAAATCCAAAAAAATTAAGCAAAATCAAAAAACTGATGAATTAAGTCAATCTAAGTCTGCAGATTATTGTTTAAATCAAGCAAAATTATCTAAATTTATTTATATTAGTTTATCTTATAATTATATATAGGAAAGAAGTTTTTCTTTCGTAAATTTTTAATCGGATAATCAAAATCTATCAAAAAAATAGTCCCTTTTCTTTTAAACATAATTTCTAAATCGAAATCTTCCACTGGTTGAATCTAATATGGCAAATAAAGAAGAGAAGAAAATAGATGTAATAATCAAAGATGATGAATATGATGCTGAGGATATTAAAGTTCTGAAGGGGCTTGAGGGTGTAAGAAAGCGTCCTTCCATGTATATTGGTTCTACTCATAAAGAAGGATGGCATCATCTGATCTGGGAAGTCGTTGATAATAGTATAGATGAAGCCTTAGCTGGATTCTGTTCTAAAATCAATATAAAAATAAATAACGATGATTCCATAACTATTGAAGATGATGGGCGTGGAATACCAACCGGAATTCATAAAGACTATAATAAACCTACGTTAGAAGTGATTATAACCCATCTTCATGCAGGTGGAAAGTTTGACAAAGGAAGTTATAAAATCTCTGGGGGATTACATGGTGTTGGTATATCTGTGGTTGCAGCTTGTGCAGAATGGATGTTTGTGGAAATTTTTAGAGATAATAAATATTATTGTCAGAAATTCGGTAAAGGATTAAAATTAACTGAACTTAAATCGATACCTATTGAAGAATATCAAAAGCAAAACGGATTAACTTGTACCGCAACCGAAAAATCTCAAGAGAATTCTAAACAAGAAACAAAAAAGAACAAGGATACAGAAAACGGAAATGAAAACGAGAATGAAAATGAGAACGAAAGTGACGTGGAGTTTTCCTTTCAA
>WJKO01000453.1 GCA_014729055.1 Promethearchaeota archaeon
CTCTTCAATATATCATGTGCTTTGTCGGGATTATTTACAATTATTCTTAATATTCCATAATCCGCTGTTTCGGCGATGGTCAAAGCACGGATTTGAATTTCGTTCTCTGCTAATAATTGCGTTAATTTCATTAATTCACCTGGTGTATTTCTTAAAAAAACACTAAGTTGTATTATCATTTTTTTTTCCTCCAATTTTTATTCATGTAAACATAGGCTTGTATTTTATTACTTTTTTAAATTTTATCGGCTCTCATATCGACAACTCTTTGGGCTTTTCCAACGCTTCTTGGAATTGTTCCTGGTGGTACAAGTTCTATTTTGGCATGAAATAATAAACTCGAATAGAGTTTATCCGCTACTTCTTTTGTAAATGCTTCAATATCTTTGACTTTATCTGAAAAATGTTCCTCAGTCAATTCAATTCGAATTGTTACTTTATCGAGACTACCGAGATCCTTTCTATCAACAACAATTTCATAATATCCCGCTAATTGTGGTATATCCATCAATACTGATTCTATTTGTGAAGGAAATACATTAATTCCATGAATAATCAACATATCATCAGTTCTCCCAGTAATTTTGTCATGTCTTGCATGTGTTCTTCCACAAGCACATTTCTCATAATTAAGCCTCGTGATATCCTTTGCTCTATATCTTGGTAACGGAGTAGCTTCACGAGTTATGGTGCTAAACGCAATTTCCCCTTTTTCGCCAGGTGCTACACGTTCAAAGTCGTTTTTTGGATCTAATATTTCTGGTAGAAAGTGATCTTCCCATATATGAAGTCCTTTGTATCGATTTACTGTGCAATTTACAGAAACTCCAGGACCGATAATCTCTGTCAATCCGTAAATATCGATAGCCGTCATTCCTGGCATAAGTTCCTCTATTTTTTTCCGCATTTTTTCACTCCACGGCTCTGCACCATGGATACCGACTTTCAGTTTTATATTTTCCCTATTTATACCCCTTTTATTTATTTCCTCTGCAAGATAAATCATATAAGAGGGTGTACATGTAATAGCTGTACTTCCAAAATCCTCCATAAGCATTAATTGTCTCGCTGTATTTCCGCCAGATATTGGAATTACCGTGGCCCCTATCATTTCTCCTCCATAATGGATACCAAGACCGCCCGTAAAGAGCCCATATCCATATGCATTCTGGATGATATCTTGACTGGTTACATCACAGCAATTTAAAGACCGTGCATTTACTTCAGCAAAAACATCATAGACATCATGTTTAGTATAACCACCCAGTATTGGTTTCCCAGTTGTTCCAGAAGATGCATGTATTCTTATTACATTTTCCATAGGTTCTGCGAATAAGCCAAACGGATAATTATCTCTTAAATCATCCTTTTGCACCAATGGAAATTTTGAAAGATCATCTAGTTCTTTAAAATCTTCGGGTTTTACACCATGTGCATCATATTGTTTTTTAAACCATGCGATCCTATCATAAGCTCTTTTAAGCATTCCCTTTGTTCGCTTTAATTGTAGTTTCTCTATTTCTTCTCTCGGCATACATTCTATTTCTTTTTGCCAGTATGTTGTCATCTAAAAACCTCATCTTTAACTTATTTAATTGTCAAATGATTATAGATTAAGATTATCGATATTATTGATTAATTTTCCTTATTGGAGAATTATAAAATAGGATTTAACGAAAAATTTTCAACATAGCTTCATAAAATAATTCATGAATGAAGATCGCCCCGATATCTATAACTTATTATGCGTTGGTGTAGGCGGTCAAGGCGTTATTAGTGCGTCAAATATTCTTGCTTGGGCTGCACTTGCAGATAACTACAATGTAAGAACCGCTGAAACACATGGAATGGCGCAAAGAGGAGGAAGTGTTTCGTCATTTCTGCGCTTTGGAGAAAAGGTTCAAGGTCCATTAATTCCAAAAGGTTCCGTGAGTGTAATTCTTAGTTTCGAATTAGTTGAAGCTCTTAGGAATGTATCCTTTGCTAATAAGGAAACAAGATTTGTTATCAGCACTAATACACAGATCTCTCCAACGGTCTTGATATCTAAGACTGTTAAGGTGGATCTTGCGAAATGTATTGGTTGCGGCAATTGTATAGAATATTGTTATCCGCATTATTTAAAAACATCTATAAGACCTCCATTTACCTATATACCCGATTCTCCAATCTCAATTTGGAATGGATCTCGCGGAAATATAAAATTGTGTACTGGTTGTGGTCAATGTATTGAAAACAAAGTCTGTCCATTTGATGCGATGTCTATTGAGGAGGAATATTATTATCCTACTATCTTAGAGACAATTGAGACCATAAAGCGAATATCTCCCTATGTGTATTTATTGGATGCCCCAAGAATGGCTATAACTGCGGGAAATATTCGGACCCAAAACACAGTCATGATTGGTTTTTTATCAGGATTGGGTGTTCTGCCTATAGACGAAGAAATCTTGCATCATACTCTATTAGAACGAGTTCCCGCAAAGGCAATGGAATCAAATAAAAAAGCATTTGAGATGGGAATGGATGCTGCTCAAAATTATGATGAAAATGCTATTCTAAAAAATTGTTGTTCGAAATCCAAACATAACAGAAGCTAAATTAATAAACGCATTGAAAGATGCATGAATAAACAAATTAATAATTAAATGATATGAGATGGAATAATTTGAAAAAGAAATTACCATTTATCGCAAGGAATAATCCAGGAGAGCAAGGAATTGTTATTGGAAATGAAGCCATAGCACGGGGATGTTTTGAAGCTGGTGTGATTATAGGGGCGGGTTATCCTGGAACTCCCTCAACTGAAACACTTGAAGCGTTAGCATTGATATCCGTAATGAATCCTATTACAAAAGACATTAAAGTTGAATGGAGTATTAATGAGAAAGTAGGTTTTGAAGTCGCATTGGGCGGTTCTATGTCGGGAGCACGTTCTTTTGGTTGTATGAAACATGTAGGTGTTAACGTTGCATCTGATGCGTTTATGACAGCAGCATATGCTGGGGCAAAAGGAGGGCTTGTTCTTTTATCGGCTGATGATCCATCTTGTCATTCTTCTCAGAACGAACAAGATAATCGATTTTATGGATTGCATGCCTTGGTGCCGGTTTTTGAAGCTATCAGCCCTCAAGACGCTAAAGAATTAGTTAAATATGCATTTGAATTCAGCGAAAAATTTGAGTCTCTGGTCTTGTTCCGAACAACCACCCGTTTAAATCATGCACGAGGTAATATAACTCTCGGCGATGTAAAAGTACTTGATAGAAAATATCAATTTGATCATGATCGTGCACGATGGACATTTTTACCAACTAATGCGAGGGTTTATCGGGTTAAATTAATTGAAAGATTAAAGAAGATTAAAGATTTTGCGAATGAATTTCCTTTTAATGAGCTTAATATCAAAGAGGGCGCGAAGATAGGAATTATCTCTTCTGGTATTCCTTATGCACATACGATGGATGCATTAACGACCTTGAATCTGCGAAGTAAGATATCATTATTGAAATTGGGTATGGTTTATCCATTACCAGAACACTTGGTTTTAAAATTAATGGATTCATGCGAAAAAATACTTATTGTTGAGGAATTGGAACCGATATTAGAAACGTTAGTTAAAAAAATTGCATTTGAAAACGGTCGACGTGTTGAAATTCATGGAAAGGATATATTTCCTCAAAATAAAGAATTTCCAGCCGAATTAGTTCTTCATCATATTGCAGAATTTTGTGAGGTAAAAAGTCCTTATTCAGAACCAGACCTAAAAAATATTTTAAAGGCACCACCAAGACCGCCCGTACTCTGTCCGGGTTGTTCACATCGTACCACGTATTATGCTATGAAATTGGTAGAACAAGAAATGAATACACATTTTATTCATAGTAGTGATATAGGCTGCTACACATTAGGTTTCTATCCACCCGTTAATGCGGTAGACACATGTATTTGTATGGGTGGATCAATTGGCATGGCAAATGGGATTACTAAACTTGATTCCCGCCCCGTATTAGCCATCCTTGGTGATTCTACGTTTTTCCATTCAGGAATTCCTGGTTTAATAAATGCAGTTTTTAATCAGAATGATATTATTGTAGTTATTATGGATAATCTCTCCACGTGTATGACTGGTTTTCAAGACCATCCTGGTACTGGTGTGAAAATTACAAAGAAGGAGGGGACGCAAGTTGTCATTGAAAAACTTGTAGAAGGCTGTGGTGTGCAACAAGATAGTATTTTTGTTATTGATTCAGTAGATTTACCCGCATTAGTTGACGCCTTTAGAAAAGCAGTGAGTAAATCGGGAGTAAAAGTTATTATTCCCAGGCATAAATGTTCATTATTAGAATCTAATGAAAAAAGGAAAAAAAACATCAAGATTGACCCGTATTATGTCGATATC
>WJKO01000454.1 GCA_014729055.1 Promethearchaeota archaeon
ATATAAGGTATGAACGCCGTGTGTATTGACATATGCACCGTAATACGTATTGTCTATATTTGTATCGGAGTCGGTCAGCCCTACATCTTTTTGGTCATCTAAGTCTCCGGGATTATAATCATTTTGAAGATGATCTCCAGAGAAATCATAAGAAACAGACCATGCCTCTTCTTCAAAGTTATGACCGAGTGTCGATTCCAAGGATGCTATGGCCCCAAGCGCTACGGGTCCAGAGCTAATCATAGATAGCATTATTAATGCGAAAATTATCGTTATATTAATTCTATTTTTTCTATGTGTCAATTAGAATCACCATCTATTATAAATAGAACCTATGAATAAATAAACCTAATTGTTTGCGTTATTTTATTCGCCGTCTTGATCTATAGAGAGGATTTAGATAATCATTCAAAAATCAGCATAAAAATATTTATTGATTAACATCGAACCGTTAATTGTTGGTAATGAAATCTGAAGATATACAAATTATGCGTAAGTTTCTGTCAAGAAAGTTAAAGATTAGAACGGATATTGCATATCCAGATATTTTGGATGAAAAATTCAATAACAAACTCGAAGATGCAGAAATATTTAACGCTCTCATTCCAAATATTTTTGACAATATTATAGAGATCATATATAGCGAAACATTTGGACAGGTTTCGGGCTCAAATTTAATGCAAGCAACCAAGTTTAAGACATTAATGGCGAAAAAATATGAACACCTGCGGAAAATTATCGGTGATACGCGATATGAAAGATATATCAACTTTCCTCAAAAAGTGAGAAAATGGCGTGATAAAAAATTATCAACGAAAAAGATTAGGTTATATTTAGTCGAGAGCCTCATGAGTCTTTATTTGACGGCAGCCAAACGTGATGAAACCGTTTATCAAGTGGAGTTACTCCCGATTGCAAGAGAAAAAATAAAGACATTTATCAATGATAATTATGAAGAACTGAAAGAAATCAGTGCAATTAAATTAGATAAAATAGTGCGCAATGTATTACGCATGCTTGATATCGGTCGTGCTAAGACTGAAACTAAGAATTTAGTCAAAGACATTCAAACCTATTGTACAATTATCTATTTCATTAATAAATTTGAACAATATGATATTGTAACAGAAAAAAAGGATATTGTACCGATTTTAGATGTGATAAGAAACGAGTTTATCCAGATATGTGAAAAACTCATTCAAATTGAGGATGTACAGCATAAAATTGATTTTATAATAAAAAAGGATTCTGATTAAATTACTTTCTTGCATTTTGGGCAGATATCATTTCCTTTCTTAACTTGCACTCCGCAAAATGGGCATTTAATGTAGGAAGGTTCATCCTTATAATTAAAAGATTTCTTTGTATAGCTTGAAATTTCTTCTCCCTTCAATGTATCCATTCTTGATGTTTTATATTCGGTTTCAGGGAGGTTATTTGAGTGTAACATACTATCCTCTACTCGATTTTGGTTCTGACGAATATTAAGCTGCTTTTGTTCCAATTTATTGTATAATTTTGTTCCAAACACTTTTTTTGCAAAATCTCGAGCAAATTGTTGGGCTTCAATATCATCACGATATTTTTCAGGATTTCGTGCTAGCTCCTTAATTCTTTGTCTCTCTTCTTTAGTAGTTTTACTCAAATAATGAGCGAAACAGAAGAATACTATCAATATCGGTAAAATACAAAAAACCAAAATTAAACCTAGAACATAACCATCAAGTCCATTAGTTAAAATCATCTTTTTTCACCTTACTTCTATATAGGAATATTTCTAGCAGGTCGGATTTTTAGTCTTTTCGAAGAATAACCGAACTTGTTATCGCGCTGTTGAGCTAGTAAAACCTCCATCTCTTTCATGTCCTCCATAATAGACATAGTAGGGGTTACTTTCAAACTGTCACAGACTATAGATACATCAAAACACCATATTTGAGACATTAAAGGATTAATAAACAATCGATTACCCTTAATATTTTCAGTGACAGGGTAATTCCCAAACTTTCCATATAATGCCGATAAGATTGAATTCTGAACTATACTTTCACACTGTGGATTAGATTTATTAGCAAATTCTATTGCCGATATATATTTCTTAACGACTTGCATATCTTTTTCTAATGTAAAACATCCGAGAAAGCCATCTGATTTAATAAGATCTGAGATATTTGATAAGATATCATAATGTTTCACACCGTGATATGCATCAATTCCGAATCCTAATGAAATCAGTATACGATGTTTGATTTTTCGTATATTTAATTGCCCTATACTTAAAATTGAACTTAGATCTTCAATGAACGTTCCAATTCCACTTTCATCACCTTGGATAAGGGAATCCGTTCCGCCATCGACTAAAATAACACAATCATATCTAATTTCATCCCATAAGTCTTGATATGCGCTTTTAAGCAGTTTAGGACCTATTAGGGGGAAACTATAGATCCCCACATCTTGATGTTCAACTTTATCGAACCATGTAGACAAATAATATTCGGGAGAAAATACATCAGATGATTCTTCAAGCCTTGATTTGTTGAATTTAATACTTTTATTTATAATGTAGCAATAATCTCCGACCATTTTAACTGAATTTTTATCAATATTATCAAAATCCGTAAAGGATAGAGACGCTAAAGAAACCTTTTTTCCAAGGTTTTTTAGATAAAAATACAAAGGAAGGGCGCAAAAGATATCATAACCCCCGCCACAACCAGATAACAATATATTATCGCATTCATCCAACTTCTTGAAGATACTTGGCATAAAAGAATTATTCATTTTGTATTTCTCCCCATTCGAATATTAAGTGCGAGATTTTAGATATTTTTTTGCGAGTTGAGCAAACTCATGTAAAAATTTATCATTTTGTTCTTTGGTACCAACTGATATTCTTAGAAATTGATATAATCCTTTTTTATTGTATTTGCGGACGAGAATTTTCTTATCCTTTAATTCCCAAAAGATTTTCATTGCATTAGATGCATCCGGAAATTCAATTAAAATAAAATTCGAGTCAGATTTATAAACTTTGATTTCAAATCCCCTTAAAATTTTGCTCAAGCGGTCGCGCTCATTTATAATATTCTCAATAAGGGGTTGATAGTCTAGAATATTGTTCAATACCGCAATGGCCGATTGTTGACTAAGGTATGTGACATTGTAGGGCAATTTAATACCCGTCATATATTTAATAATTTCTTTTGACGCAATCATATATCCAATTCTCTGGGACGCAAATGCGTATGCCTTTGAGAATGTCTGCATAACTGCGAGATTTTTATATTTTTCGAGTAATTCTACGGCAGATATTTTATTAAATGTAGAATATGCCTCATCAACAAGCACTAATCCATCGAATTTATCGCAGATCTTCGCTATCACATTATTCGGCGTACTATTTCCCGTAGGATTGTTTGGAGAGCAAATAATCATAATTTTTCCTGATGCGCTATATGCTTCATCGGTTATTTTAAAATTCTCATCAAGGTCAATGGTAACAACCTCACCACCATATATCTCAGCTAGAACAGGATACATACCGTAGCTTGGGTTAAATACAACCACTTTATCGCCCGGATCAACGAAGGATTTAAATAATACATCAAGAATCTCATCAGATCCATTAGCAACTAGAAAATTCTGAGGCGATATGAAATTACGATATTCTGGAAAAAATACATTTGTCAGCAACTTTCTGAGTTCTTTACACGTTGGATCCGGATATAACCTTAGTTTCTCATTTACTGCAGATTTGATATCGGTTAATACGGATGCGGGAGGGGGATGTGGGTTTTCATTTGTATTCAATTTAACCCAATTCTGTTTTGGATCGGGTTGTTCTCCGTATGTATATGGTGTATATTTATCCAAGGTTTTTCTTTTTAAATCTTTTAAATTCATTCAAAATCACGCTATTCGTTTATGTTGCATTCCTTTAATTATTTTCATATCTCGTAATCCCTTATTTCTCAGTATACTTCTCATTAAACTCTTTAAATAACTTAAATGGATCATCCGCATCTAAACCTCTAATTCTTCGGCTAACTGCAGTGAAAATCTCCACAAGGTCTTTATATCTTTTCACTAAAGCCGGATCGGGTTCAATTCTGGATGATTCATCCAAATCTATGAATGGAAGGGCTATTTCATTGATGTTTTTATCCTTATAATAACTCCATGCGGCGTGCAATGCGGCTCCCATAGCAGCAGCTTCACCTAAAACGTGTACGACGTCACAATTAAAGATGTTTGCAATAGTTTCTCGCCACACAGCACTTTTTGATATCCCCCCAGTTAATCGGATCTCTTGTGGATTGACCGGCAATCGCTGAAATCCATCATACAAGTTTAATATAGGTCCTTCCATAAGTGCTCTCATCAATGAATCAGTCATAAAGTCATCAACTTTCGTGAATCCAAAATAGATTGGTGCGGCTTGAGGGAGATCTGGTGTTCTTTCTCCTTCAAACCAAGGGCATAATACTTTACCCCCATTTCCTGGTTCGCTATCTTGTAAAGCTTCATCAAAAGATTGGTGATCAAACTTAAATGTTTTTAAGTAGGCTTCATATCCATTAGCCATATTCGAAACACATAATAAAGGCAAATAGTTCCCTGTCGCATCACAAAAACACGCAATCTCTCCCTTCGGATCAACATAAACATCTTTCATAAAAGTATAGGCTGTGCCACTGGTGCCAAGAGAGATAGTAACTACACCTTCGGTGTAGTTTCCCGTTCCAATAGCACCCATCATATTGTCGCCGGAACCAGATGCAATTTTACATTCAGTTGAAAATCCATATTTTTTCACGAATTCTTTCCCTATATTTCCGAGAAATTCCCGATTATTTTTGACGGGTGGTAATTTCTGCTTTAGATCGGGAGCAATAGCACTTATCACCGTATCCGCCCAGTGTTTTGACACGGGATCCCATAAGGCAGATCCCGAGACATCACCTGATTCCATAGCAACTATCCCTCCATTATTACCTCCCGTTAATATCCAATTAATGTAATTGTGGACGAGAAATATCGTCTCAGTATTCTTATAGTTCTCTGGTTCGTTTCTTACCATATGAAAAATCTTAGGGGCTGTATAACCAGTTCTCTGTGTATTTCCAATCAATTCAATCATCTTTTCTTCTCCGCCCACTTGTTTCGTTAGTATTTCACATTCTTCGACGGTTGAAAAGTCATTCCATAATTTAGAATACTTCCTTGACAAATCTCCATTTTTATCAATAGTAACAAGTCCATGTTGTTGTCCGGAAACAGAAATGGACTTTATCTTACTAATATCTGCCTTAATCTTATCTTGTAGTCTCCTAAACAGAATATGAATCGCATCAATCCACATATTAGGATCCGATTCCGAAACACCAAATCCCGCTTCTTTCCTTGCTCCATTCTCAGTATTATATTTTGGTAAATCTCGATCATAATTGACGGAATCTAAGAATATTGACGTTTTTTCATCATAATCAATTACGATAAGTTTGCAACTTTGAGTGGAGACATCTAAACCAGCAAATAGATCACTCATAAGCAAAATTATTCATCCATCAAATTTAATGTTAACAAATCATAAAAAATATACATGGTATCATTAAAAGATAAATTTTATATTTGGGGTCAAAAACGCAGATTTAAGGGAAAGGGCGAACCAGACTTAAGGAAAATAAAGAAAAAGATTAATAATTTGGAGGATTGGAAGAAAAGATCGGCAATTATTCGTAATGGCATCCTTAAAGGAGCTAATCTATTGCCGATTCCAAAAAAAACACCATTGAATCCAGTTATCCATAGCCGTCGGGAATATGGGAAATATTCAGTAGAAAGCGTGTATTTGGAGAGTATTCCAGGATTTTACGTAACTGGGTCTTTATATCAACCTCTGCCTCACAATAAAGACGCACAGTCTAAGAGTAAATCACGACCAATTCTTTTAAAACCGCATGGGCATCGAAAAAATAAACGGTTTATTCCAGATAACCAAAATCTTTGCAGTACCCTTGCACGTATGGGTGTTGTCGTGTTTACATATGATATGATAGGATATGCCGATAGCCAGCAAGTTAAGCATCACATCAAATCAGCTTGTACATTACAAACATGGAATTCCACCAGAAGCTTGGATTTCATTTTATCTCTGCCGAATGTCGATCCTTCACGTGTAGGGATGGCGGGTGGATCTGGAGGCGGAACTCAAACTTTCCTATTAACAGCAATCGATGATAGAATCACAGCATCTGCACCAATTGTAATGGTGTCATCTTTTTTCTTTGGGGGATGTATTTGTGAAAGCGGATTGCCAATCCATAAAGGACCAAAATATGCAACAAATAATGCTGAAATTGCAGCCTTAGCAGCACCACGCCCTCAACTGCTTGTATCAGTAGGAACCGATTGGACGAGACTGACCCCAATCAAGGAATACCCGTTTATTCGAAGTATTTATGATCTTTATGGAGCCGGGAATCGCGTAGAGAATATTCATCTTCCGAACGAAAAGCACAATTTAGGTTATTCAAAACGACAAGCTATTTACGATTTTTATAATAGAATCTTTGGTTTAAATATAGATGATATGAAAAATGAGAAGGGAGAAATAGACGAATCAGAAAATGTTATCGAAGAAGTAGCGAAGCTCAGAGTATTCAATGAAGAATATAAACTCCCAGAGAATGCTCTAAAAAGTGAAGAACAGATTATTGAGTCATTAAAGAAAATGCAGATTCAATAATTCTGCCATTTTTGTTTTTTCAAATTTTGGAATTTTAAATATGCTATAATACATGAGAGCCGATATATTATAGGTGAATATGAAGTTCCAAAGCACATCGGAGGGAAAATGTCCGCCTTCAAGTACGCGTTCGAGCCCCATCAAAATCCCGCCAGCAAAAGATACAACAAATGCAAAATATTTAATAACCTTACACATCTTTAATTTCCAATCTTTGTATTCGCCGAATAAATGGACAATCACTTCGGGATGATTAAACATAAAGAACACGACGATGTAACATGTAAATGCAGAGGGATGACCCGCGGGAAACGATTTTCCTTCACCAATAGAAGAAGGTTCAATAAGCCAGGCTGGATCAAGAATAAGAAAGAATGTGTTTAATCCCTCAAAATAAATCGTATCTCTTGGACGATATCGACCCCAAAAACCCTTAAATAGAACATTAGCAATAAGACCAGCGGTAATAGCTGCAGTAATCAACATAAATAAAGCATATTTAACAAAGGGTTTTCTTTTTTTATCCGTAATACCGATTATTAAAAAAATAAGACAAACAAGACCAAGGATACCGATTAAGCTATAATCGTTCTCGTATAAAAATTCCCAAAACGCATTCGGATATATATCTAATAACCATGAATCCGCATCTCCATTATAAAACATCGCACAGATATTTAGATCTAAAGCACCTGCAACCCATTCTTGAGTATCTGTTGTAAAATTATAAGCCCATCCATGCATTCTAAAAAGCACAGTAAATAAAGTCGCCGTGATTCCGCCTATAATTAATAACGAGTTACGAAATTCCTTATTTTCTTTGTACACCACATTTATACTAGTCTCTTTTTCATCTACCATAATTAATTTATATTTTTAGTGCTAATAAAAATTCATTCTAATTAAAAATAGAAAAAAACTTGAAAATAAAAAAAAATGAAAGAAATGAATTAACAACATATATTGATATATCGTATTCTAAAATTCATTTCCGCATTTAGGACATATTTTGCTACCGATTGATGTGACGTTCCCACAAACAGGACAAACAATTGCTTTATTCTCTATTATCTCGCCGGGACCCACTGGATCTTCACTAGAGCTTGCGCTTGGTAATGTTTCATTGTTTGGTTCATTTTGTTGTCCATAATCTCCGTCAATATCTTCTTTTGTGGATTTCTCACGTTTTTTCTCTTTCGCTTCTTGCATTTTAAGAACAGCACCAGCAACAACAATTGCACCACCAATTCCTATTATTACATATATAAAAGGTCCCATTCCCCCGTCATCTTTACTTTTTACTTGAACCCATACTTCTTCGATAACTTGATTTCCATAACCATCATCTGCAACTATGGTGTAATTCCAATATCCTTCCTCTAATCCGTCAACGTCAATTTGGATAGCTTGTCCAGGATTCCATGATATATCATTCTCAATTAAAGTACCATTCCGATATAAATTATATGTTGGGTTGTTTACAGAATCATCATTAATGATAAAACCTATCTGATTGCCAGTCTCACCAGCTGTATATGTCACAAACGTAGATTCAGGAATAATTACAGGTACTGTATCTTCAGTAATCAATTTCATTGCACTTGTTGCAAGTGTTCCAAAATCGTCACCATCACTGGGACGGACAGTTGCATACCATTCATCACCCATAGTTAGCTCGGATGCGGGAATTGTTGTTGCATCATTATATAAACTTTGTAATACATCATTCTTGTACCAGCGGATTTCTGTTCCAGATTCAGGTTCGTCATCTGGATCCGTCAGAGTATAGTCAATGGCAAGATCTTCATCACCATATGCTACTGTTGGATTAATTGATATCGTATCGACTTCTGGAGCGGTATTTTGGATTGTTCTGGTAGCACTGCTGCGTACTTCCCCATAGTCATCACCATCGCTTGGCTCTACGGTTGCATTCCATTTTTCGGTTTTATTTGTCCACTCTGCAGGAACTACAGTTAGATCATCAAATTGCGCCTGATAAACATTATCTTTATACCAACGGATTCGGGTTCCAGTTTCTTCATCATTTTCGTTAATATCAACAAAATCGTATGTCAGAACCAAATCATCATCAGTATAGGGA
>WJKO01000455.1 GCA_014729055.1 Promethearchaeota archaeon
ACAGAAAACTCCATATCACAGAGAATTTGACTAATTTATTTGACCAAAACGCATGTAATTTGAGTATATTACGAAAAGGAAGCACGCAAACTAAGCAAACTAACGAAAAAAGAATTCGTCTTAAAATTAAGGATTTAAAAGAGTCTAATAGAAAATTAGAAGATAAGATTGATGTGTTTAGCAAAAATAAGGTTAAATCTTGTCTAAAGAAATGGAGCATTCATCCAAAAAAAGATTTAGGACAACACTTTCTTATCGATAAAAAAATAATCCATAAGGAAATAAATGTGGGTTCAGTTACTAAATTTGACAGTGTTCTCGAGATTGGTCCTGGTGTTGGTAATCTTACACAAGTTCTCGCTAGATTTGCAGGAAAGGTTATTGCAATTGAGAAAGATAGTAGTTTTAAAGCAATTCTTGCCAACGTCCAAAAATTACACACTAATCTTAAGGTAGTTTATGGCGACTTCTTCAACGTAAAAAAACCCAAGGTTACCAAAATCATAGCAAATTTACCATACAATATCGCTCTACCTGTTCTGTTTGAAATTTTGAAATTAGATATTAAAATGGCGGTACTTATTATTCAAGAACGACTAGCTAAAAGAATAACTGTAACAGTGGGGCATAGAGGTTATTCAAGAATAAGTGTTCAGATCTCCCGACATGCTGATGTTAGTATAATAGAAAGAGTGCCAAATTCAAGCTTTTTTCCAGAACCAAGCGTAGAAAACTCGATGATATTAATAAAAAAAATTAAAGTAAAATTTGACGTACCCTCGGAGGATTTTTTTTCCCAAATATTGAAATACTTTTTTTTAAAAAGAGATGAAACAATCGGGCGTCTAATTAAGCGTTTATTAATGAATGTAAACGCAGAAAATCAATTCACAACACAAATAAAGAATAAAATAGGTAGTAAAATTCTAAGAAAAAAAGTATATAGAGTATCCCCGAATCAATTTGGAAAGATAACAAATATACTATGGAAAGCATTAAATCAGAATACAATTTTTCTTAATTTTCTAAAGAAATTTTAATATTAGATTGTAGCCAATTATAAAAATATGTCAAACGATCAAAAAACCGTTCTCCTTTTAAATAGCTCTCCACGTAAAAATGGCTTAACAAATGCATTATTGACGGCTTGTCAGGAAAAATTAGATGCCTTAAATAGCAATGAGGAAAAGAAAATTGTATCAAAGTCCATTCAACTATCTGATTTCAACATTCAACACTGCACTGGATGTGATGCATGTCTAAAAAAGCCATTTGCTTGTCCCCTAAGTGAAAAAGATGACATGCCGAAATTAGAAAAAGAATTATTATCTGCATCAGCGATCATCGTGGGGGCACCTTCATACTTTGCCAATGTTCCAGCAATAATGAAAGACGTTATTGACAGGTCAAGACCGATGAAAATGGCAAAATATAAGTTAAAAGACAAAATATTTTCCGCAATCACAGCAAGTGGATTACAAAACGGAGGTTCTAACTTTGTAGCGGATACTCTGATTCATTGGGCAATAATACAAGGAATGATAGTAGTTGGCGCATTAGGTCACCCCGTACTTATGAATAATTTACCCTCCGAAAGCTTGCAGAAGCTGGAACTGACTTCTTTTCGTAAACCCTCTGAACCGAGTGACTTAGCGAAGGGCTTATCTGAAAGTCTAGCAAAACGTGTATTTGGGTTGTTATAAACTTATTGCACAACTTTTTTATAATCTTATTATTGATTTTTTATGAATTTGCTTCATAAGTCTAAATCCGGATTACTAGTCTAATTCATTTTTATTTTACTATATCTCTATACAGCTTAGTCTTTAGAAACAAAGAAGGTAAGAAGTTATAAATATTAAGATTAGTATTATTAATATAATTAATTCTAATAATAAATATTGTTTTAAAAATAATGTAGTGAGTATTGAAAATCATGTCTTATTCTCAAGAGAGAAAACCTGGGGTGTCTGTTGAATTTGGTGATAGAGTTTTTATCGTATTTATGGCAGATGAAGAGGAACGCATTTTAGATCCAATTCAAAGAGCAAAACCCGATCGTATTTACTTGTTTATATATGAATCAGAAAGTTATGATAGAAATTACGAAAACCACTATCCTAACATTGAAAAAGGAATTAAAGAAGTCAATCAAAAAACAAAGATTATCAAAAAATACGTCACATTTATCAATTACTTCGAAGTTATACACGAACTATCTAAAATTATTAAAAAGGAACGGGAAAAAAACCCCAATACGGAGATTATTATGCACTGCGGAGTTGGTTCAAAGATAAGTGCAATTGCCGTAATTGATGCGTGCAGAATCTGGAATGCAAAACCAATCTATGTATATTCTAAGGATTATGATCCAAAGCGGGATATTAAACACAAGGGAGAAATGATCCTATTTGAGCCACCCGTCTTTCCACTGCAAAAGGAAAAATGGGAACATATCGAAACCATCAGGATTATTGATAACATGATCAAGAAAAATCGAGAACAAAACAGGTACACTACGGGAGATAAAGACTATATAATGAAATCAGACATACAAGATGCACTCTTGAAAGCCAAGATAATTACAACAAGTGGTAAAAAGAATACGAAAAACATTCAATCAAGGCAGCAAATGGCATTAAAACAGAAAATTTTGGATCCGCTAAAAAAGCGAGGATATATTGAATTAAGAAAAAAGTCTCGCAGTAAAAAAGTATATTTAACTGCTGAAGGTAGACGAATAGCCGAAATCTTCAAATATTATAATCCAAGATAATTATGGATGCATCTTTTATTAGTTTTTTATAATACTTTTTTCCATTAAAAAACAACATAAGATCAGTACATATATATATCTCCAACATATATAGTTCTATTAGTTGAAAAAAAATGAAAATGATTTCAATATTTCTTCCTGATTTTTATCTTAAAGCCTTGGATCAATTGATTTTAGAAAACTATTTTCCTAATCGTGCTGAGGCGATACGAGTTGCGATTCGTGATTTCATTAAAAGCGAGTATGAAATGAAGCAAATCTCGCTTATCGACGAAGACATAAAATAACCGTAAACTATATAGTAGACCATATAATATTGTGAGACTAAATATTAACAATCTATAATATATATATCATAAAAAAACTACAATTTTTTTGGGATTGTATTATGGAAATTCGTAAAGTGCAAAAAACAGGGGGATCATCCTATGTTGTCACATTACCCAAAGATTGGATTCGAAGCTTGGGAATAAAGGAAAAAGATTCGCTAGCCTTAGTAACACAACCAGACGGTACAATATTAGTATCAGCCGATATTAATAGAGATAAAACAAAACGAAACAAAGAAATTAATATAGAAAGAGACACGGATGTCAATTATTTGATTCGATCTTTGATTGGCAGTTATATTATGGGATTTACAACAATCAAAATCTGCTCTAACAGCAAGAAGTTTAATCCAAGGATACGGCGGTCCATTCTTGATTTTATTCGAAGTGTTATCGGATTTGAAATTATCGACGAAACATTAAATACACTCACTATAAAAGATCTCTTGAATCCTAGCGAAATGCCGTTTGATAAGAGTATAAAAAGAATGGATATATCGGTGAGAACGATGCATGAAGATGCAATTCTTGCTTTAAAGAATAAGGATGTAATGCTCGTTAATGATGTGTTAGTTCGAGATATTGAAATCAACAGAAGATATCGTTTGATCGCGAGGCAAAGTAACATGATCCTTCATGACGTAGTCTTAGCACAGAAGATGGGGGTTTCACTTGAAGACGCACATCATTATTTCTTAATAAGCAAACAATTAGAACGGGTTGGAGATCACGCGAAAAACATAGCGAGAAGCGTTTTAGAGTTGATTAAAAACGACTTAAATGATGATCTAATAGAAAATATCTCCGAGGCAAGTAAATTCAGTCTAAATTCTCTCAAGAATTGTCTTGAAGCATGGGCAAAAAGAGACTTGTCAATGGCGCACGATAATATCGAAAAAACTCGGAAATTGAGAAAAATGTGTGAAAAGATCACACATAGTGCCGTAGAGAACCCTGAAATCTCGGTTGCCTTAAGTTATATTGCCGAAAGTATCGGAAGAACTGGCGAATATGCAATAAATATCGCAGAAATCGTTTTTGATAACCTTCTAAAAGACTAAAACTGATTTCATAATTTTTCATTTTTCTATATATTGCAATGTTATATATCTTCTTATTTTTTCATTTTCTGTCATCTATTGTTACCTTACATCCGTCAATAAATGCGTGAAAAAATGATTTTCCGACAAAACATATATATCTAGATCATATCACTTTTCTAATATCTCCGTAGTACTAGAGTAATATAACAATAAAACAAAATAGTGTGAGTGAAAAAATGAAGTTAATTACAGTACATGTCCCGGAAGCTTATTTAAATGCCATCGACCAACTTATCTCGGCAGATGCTTATCCAAATCGATCTGAAGCGATTCGTGTTGCCATTCGTGATCTGTTAAAAAACGAATTGGGCGGATTTATCCGTTTCAGTCAAGCAAATGCAGCAGTTCCTGAGTTATAAGTAAAATGCTAAAATATTACGTTTAATCCTCCGTAAATCTTTTTTCTTTTTTTTTATTCTTGAACATTCCTTATTTATTTTCCTTATGACTAAGAAAAATTAAATTAGAAGAACAACAAATTGAATTATAGAAAATTACTTTATAAGACGAACTTCAAAACTGAATTAAAGGATTATTGAAAATGGCGAAAAAAAAGAAAAAAGATTTACGGAGGATTAAACGTAATATTTTAGC
>WJKO01000456.1 GCA_014729055.1 Promethearchaeota archaeon
CTCTTCCATCTATTGAAACATCTATGCTTCTTTGTGCTAAAGAACTCATGTTAGCCATGGTTGCGACTTTCGGGAATTCTGCATTTACTTCTATGTATCTTGCGCTTGTCTTAAATTCAATGCGAACGCCGGCAGTACATCCAGTTCTGCTTTTTAGATGCTTTAGTTGTTTAATCAATTGTCTTGGAAATATATGAATGTCTCCTTTCACTAAATTTTTCTCATCTTTTTTATCGAATCCACCAATATTGAGGATTTTTCCTTTATAGAAATTCGGGATACCTCGTATAAAATCTCTCTTGAGTAAATCTTCCCATGTTAGTTTCATTGTAGATTATTCCATAGTCATTTTGTATTTCTCTGCATGAATAAACTAAGAATATAGTTCTGATTTGGTTCTTAATTGTAATTTTTCTTTTAGTTTTATAAATGCTTGTTGAAAATCTTCCATTTCTATTGGGGGATATTTCTTTGGTCTTTTTTCTTCATCTCTCTCTAAGTACTTACGGATCGCATTCATCGCGGCTTGTGTGCAGAGTTGCTCGATCTCGGCCCCATTAAATCCGTCTGTTTTATTTACTAATATGTCAATATCTACTTCATTGGAAATTGGTTTGTCTTTCATATAGATATTTAGGATTTCCAACCTTGCTTCAGGATCTGGCATTTCTATTTTTATAACGGGATAAAGCCGACCTGGTCTCATGATTGCGGGATCAATTATGTCAATTCGATTGGTAGCACCAATGCATATTACATCTTTTAAGTCCTCTATTCCATCTAATTCTGTTAGAATTTGTGCTGTAACTCTATCCGAATGAACGTTACCTTCTACTCCTCGTTTTGTTGCAACTGCATCTAATTCATCGAAAAAAACAATACATGGCGCTGATTCCTTAGCCTTTGCAAAGATTTCTCGCACTGCTGCCTCTGATTCACCCAACCAATGATTAAGCACTTCGGCCCCCTTAATAGAGATAAAATTCATACTTGATTCAGATGCCAATGCTTTTACGATTAAAGTTTTACCACATCCTGGTGGTCCGTGAAGTAATAAACCTCTAAAGCCCGTAAGATTATAATGCTTGTAGACTTCAGGATGTTGCATTGGATATTGGATATTCTCTTTCAAAATCTTTTTTACATCTTTTAAACCACCGACCTGATCGTATGATATTTTTGGTGTTTCTATGGAATATTTCCTCAGAATCGACGGTTTTACCATTCGTTTGTTTAAAACATAGAGCATGTCTTTGGTATTCAGCGCTACCTTATCTCTTAATATCTGATAACTTAGTTTACTTTTCACAAATCTTTCGTATATATTTAATTTTTTTAATTTCTCTATAAATGCGGTCTGAAATAACATGTTTAAATCTCCCCCGCTAAAACCGTAAGTATGTTCTGCTACCTCTTCAAGGTCGAAATTATTTCCATCGATAGAATCAATTGAATTCACCATAATATTCAATATTTCCTTTCGCTCGTCCTTTTTTGGTGGTTGGATTTTGATTTCTTTTCCGAATCGCGTCTGAGTTAAGAATGCAGAATCAATAATTTCTGGTTTATTAGTAGTGGCTATTAAGAACACGTTTGTTTTTCCAGAAATAGTTTCTAATAAATGTAAAAATTGTGTTACGATATTTCTCATTATGGAGTCAAACCTCAAATCTTCCCGATTAACCGCTAGAGCTTCAACTTCATCCATCAATATTATACTAGGTGTAGCTTTTTCAGCATCTTTGAAAATATTTTTTAAGTCTTCTGGGGCTTGAGATGGTTTTTCTCCGGCAATCTCAGGACCATTTATATAGAAATAACTGACGGGAAATTCATTAACAATAGCTTTAGCAAGAAGCGTTTTCCCGCATCCTGAAGGACCACTTAGTAAAATACAATTAGTAAATTTAATACCAGTTTGTTTAATAAATGTTGATTCATTAACAACGATATTTGCGAGTTCTCTCAGCGAATTTTTAGCCTTTTTCATTCCACCAACGTTATCTAAATATATTTCCTCGTCCATGATTTGATTTTCATTTAGTATTGGAATTTGCTTAATTTTTATTACTGTATTTTCATCAATAATGACTGGTTTGTCTGAACCTTTTGGATCTGTATAAAATATTTTAAGATTTTCATCGTTTGGATGAGAAGGTGGTGTATAAATATATTTCTTGTTCTTCTCCATTGTTTTTAACCAAATATCATCTCCTTTTTTTATTACACGTGAAAGCAGACTATGTTTCAGTTCCTTAAGTCTTATCCCTTTTTCTTCTAAATTAAAATCTTCAGAACTAAGCACTACATGTTTTGCACTTTCAACTTTTTCTGTAACCTTTCTGATTAAGATTTTTTCTCCAATATTTATCTCTGCATTAGATCTAACATCATATCCGATTTGGATCGGTGTGTGAGTTTTTTGATCCAAGTATTCTTCGGCAATAGGATCAATCAAATCTTCTGGAATCTCTATTAATCTTGCGTATGTCCTCCGATTACCCACGATCTCTACAATATCATCGACTTCTAATTTGAATTTCTTAAAATATGAATTAGACAACATCACTAAACCTTGTCCATCGTAAATACTCGGTATATCTTCAACAACAAATTTTGAATTGATTAAAGCATCTTTTCTTTGAATAGATAAAGGATTTACGGATTTACTGGATGTCGTCTGCTTCATTTTTTTCATAGATTAAATAAAAATTCAAAAATTTAAAATTTTATTGTGCTCTTTTAGGCGAAACATAAATAGAAAATTCTTAAAAAAAATTTGAAATATAACAATACCATGATAAAAAAGCATAAACCAAAGGTGATTGCTTTTGCGGTTATTTTGTTAAATTTTTTATTTTTGTTGAATCCACAAGAAATTAGCAAAGTGCAAGGTTCTGATGTAGAATTAGTGACCGAGGTACTATTATTTACAAAAGAACAAGACACACGTTTAATAACATCCATAAATATCGATAAAGAGGCTATTGAGGAATTATACATTATTTCTGATGAAAATATTGAAAGCATTTCCTTACTAGACTTAGAAAATATATTAGACAAGGTTCATGTTATTGTTATTGATAGGTGGCTACCTTCTTTTCCGGATTGGATTAATCTTATATCTGAATATATAAATGGGACTAAATCAAACTTAGGATTATTATTATTTGGGTTAATGGAAGGAGATCTGCAAGCTTGGCAAGTTGAAATAATCGATCATTTAATGCCTGTTAATCTAATAGACTATAAAAATTCAACTGGCGATCTTTCAGATCCAAACTATGAGGTAAGTGTACGAGATAGAGGAGATGAGATTCCAGACGACTCAAAAATCTTCATAGAAAGTATTTACTGGAATTCCTTTCCAAGTATTGATCGCAGAACCTTGGTAAATGCTAAAGAATCTGCAAATATAATCATAGAAAGCGTACCAGAATCAATAGGAGACGATACCTATCCGATAATTGCTGATTGGAATTGTAATAATGATGGGGGGCAAGTTACCTTTTTTAGTTTTGAGGTTCTTGAATATAATATTGCAGTTCCCTTATGGCCTTATTTTAATTATCTACTATATTTATCTATTTTTCATGTTAACCCGAATTACTCTGATGCTCAAATTGAAAGTTTTATATCATGGCCTCACGCACCAGTTCCGCATACTTTGGATCTCATTGGTTGGTTCTCTATGATTGCTGTATTATGGGTTATCACATTTGGGGGTTTGTTTTATGTAAAAAAAAGGAGCAAACCTTGGGAGCAATTGGCTCAAGAGGATGGTCAAACTGTATTAGATAAAGAATTATTGGAGCAGAGCTAATCAATGTCAGACGAAATTAAAGATAATATATCCGATTCTATGACTTCAGATGAGGAAATAATTGATAGATCCCAGAATGAAAAAAGACATTTCAAGAAAGAAGAAAAAGAAAAAGAAAAAAAAGCCCATAAGAAAGAAGTCGATAGATTATGGACTGAAGTTGGCTGGCATAGACCGTTGGGGGGAACGCTATATAATTACGTTTTATTGCTTGTCTTAGCAATTCCTGCTTTATTAGGGGCAAGTCTCTTTGAGGCAATTCTTCCCTATCCTGAAGCATTAGGATTTGCCACAATTACAACATCCGAACTCGGCGTAATTTATATGGTCACTGACCTAGGTATGAGAAATGCTGTGGAAAGATATGTCAGCCAATATTCTGAGATCCAGCCTAGAAAAGCTGTCAGTTACCTTTCGTTTTATATATGGTTTCAAATGGTCACTGGGGTAATGTTGGTGACCGGGGTATCAATATATGCAATAAAAGTTTTACCAAACACTGATTTATCTTATGCAATCTGGTTTTTCTTTGTTTACATTATGATTCAATGGCCAGGAACTGCTGGGATTTTTCTTGCTGCTTTGGGCGGTTTCCAACAATTTGATAAGCAAAATGTACTCGTTGTTATACAAAATGTTGCTATTCAAACGGGGTTGCAAATTCTCTGTATCTTAGGTGGGCAAGCAATTGGACGTGCAAATCCTGAAATAGGAGAACTCATGGGTGCAGTCTCTGGCTTCATATTGGGGTCATATTTGGATGATTTAATCACAATGTTAATCGGTGCTTATTATTTTGGTAAAACCTTGGCACCTTACAATATTGCTCTAAGAGAGGCACTGCTTATATCTTTTAATAAAGAAATGGTAAAAGAAGTATTGATTTATGGAGGAAAAGTAATGCCTTCAGGACTTGCATACGTGTGGGTGACTCAGATGGTAAACAGAATGGTTAGAGCTTGGTTACCTGCTTATTCAACACAAATGGGATTATACACCGTTGCTTCTGGGTTGATAGGCGCATTAGGAATTACATTTTCAATGACTGCCCCTCTATCTGAATCATATAATAACGATAAAAAAGAGTTAGCTCTATTATATATTCGGTCACATTTTAGATGGTGGGGTATTATATCTATTGGAATTTTGATGGCCCCTTTATTATTTTTAATCCCACCTATTCTATCCTATATAGTAGTGGAATATCAAGATGTGCAATGGATGATATTTCCTTTATTTGTGGGGGCATTTATTTTGGGTCCTTCATATTTCGGAGGAGTAGTAGCAGAAGCATGCAACATTCCAGAACACTCCACAGCCATGAATTTCATTGAACAAGGAACGCGATTTGCAACCTATTTATTTGTGCTACATCCTGCAACATTAACAACATGGCTCGGTCCTTCAGCCGCATATTGGGGTTGGTTATTTGCCGAGGCTCCTGCTTATACCTTAAAAATGTTATATGGCTGGTGGATCATTAAGAAAAAATTATTCCCTGATTCAAAATTACAGATTCCCTACTATCAAACATTTATCGCACCCGCCGTTACTTTAATAGTATTTGTGCCTCTGAATCAGCTGATGATTGCTATATTCCGCAAAATATGGGCAGTAAATGAGATTGCGGCTTATGGGGTTGTTTTATTATACTTAATATTGATATTGTTTATCTTTCCCATGTATATCTTTATGCCCATATATGGATTAACTGGGGCTTGGGATAAAAGAAGCTTAGAAGATTTTAGAAAAGCGGCATTAATGTCGGGACCAAGCAAATTTATTGTGCTTCAAATGTACAAACTGACCAAATGGGGTCATCGACATTCCCCTTTCCATGGCAAGTTCATTATTCCGTATGAAAAAGGTCTGAAAGAAGCCAAAGAATTATCAACTATCAGAAAAATGAGAGAAGCAGAAACGACCGCATAAAATGAAATAAAATGTAAAAGGAAATAAGAAATCGATGAATGAATCTAAAAATCAATCACTTCTCGTAATTTATATATTATCAACAATAGGTGATCTAAGTTATTCCTTGTTACTTACAGCAAGTATAATTTATAGTTCTCAACTGGGAGCTAATCAAAGTGTGACTGGGTTTATTGGCGGTGGTTATGGAATAACTTATGTCATAATGCCGGCCATTATGGGAAGATTTAGTGATAAAATTTCGAGAAAGATTAGTTTAATGATAGCGGTTATTGGACAGATCTCCGTTTCATTATTTTATTTGATTTTTGCAGATTCAATTTTAGAACTTTTCTTGGGTCAAGTGGCATTAGGTGCAGCGTATGGTTTTTATTGGCCTTCTATTGAAGCTTTTATCTCTGAAAAAACACACGATAGCGCTGAGTCTCATCAAATAGGAATGGCAAATTTTTGCGTATTTTGGAGTATAGGATTCGTTGTCGGTCCAACTTTGGGAGCTATATTCTCTGATTATAACCACATATATAGTTTTATTGTTGTATTCGCCCTCTACACTATATCTTTTCTACTAATTTTTTTCATGATACCAAAAGATACAAAATCATTATCTGATTTTGAGCAAGAACATAAAGATTCTGATTATAAAGAGCAAAAAGAGAATAAAATTAACCCAAAGAATACGGAATCTCATAAGTTAGTGATGATAAGGATATTATTTAGTATGTTGATTTATGCATTACTAGTAAAAATTGCAAATTCTTATTTTACTGATTATGCAGTACGTGAAGATGTGTTAAATTGGACGGGAACCACAGTTGGCAGAATAAGCTTTCTATATTCTGCTGGAAGAACTTTTTATTTCATTCTGGGAAGATTTCATAAGGGAGAGTTTTTCAAGAGTTCATTGAAGAAAATTTCAATAGGATTTTTGATTATGGCAATTTTGTTAATAATAATCCCATTCATTAAAGAGCCCACTGTTATGAGTATAGTTTTTTTCATTTTCGGACTCATTGTAGGTCTTATCTATTTAGGATCTCTGGATCTATTAATAATTCACGAAAGAAAATCTAAAGCCGGTGTTGCAGGGCTTTTTGAAAGTACGATCGGATTTGGAGCATTCTTAGCACCTATAATAGCAGGATTTCTAGCCGAAATAAACCCAAATTTACCCTTCTATTCCTTTGCAGCATTAGTTATATTCGTATTTGCCATGAATATGTATCTTAAAAAGAAAGCAATTAAGCAAGCTAAATAAGCAAGTTAATTCAATTTATCTAACAATACTTCCAACAGGGACTTCTTCCTTGACCTCTGGAGGTAAACTTAATAAATAAGGTTTGTTGCCGACGTCCGCAGCAAGTATCATCCCTTTACTCCATAATCCCATCATTTTTCTTGGTTTTAAATTCGTCAATACTACGACTTTTTTCCCAACAAATTCTTCTGGTTTAAAGAACTGAGCCATACCCGCAAGGATTTGTCGGGGCTCCTCCTCTCCTAAATCTACCATTACTTTAATAAGGTTCCTCGATTTTGGGATTGACTCTGCCTCTACAACGAGGCCTATTCGAATATCTAGTTTCAAAAATTCGCCATACGAAATTATTTCTTTTTTTTCATTCATACTTAAAATAAGACAAAAAAAAATATTAAATTCTCCATTAAATTTGGTAGGATTATTTGGTGTTTTTAAACTCATGGAAAATAGCAAGGAATCAGAAAAAGTACCCTATAATAGATTTCAACGTATCTTAGGGCTAATATTATCGTTTAAACCCGTTGTATTTTCGCACCATCCTCTATGTAAGGAATTTGAAGAACATACACTTGAAATTTTTAATAAGAAGTTGTGTATTGGATGTTTTATAGGGATTCCTTCAGCTTTTCTAACGATGGCGACCCTAATGCTGACCAACATTTATCTTGAGGTAAATGTTGCTATATTATGGATTCTGGCTTTTTCTTTATCCGGGATATATATTCTAAGTATTTTTGGATTAACTGATAAAAAAAAATTTAAAATAATATCGAAACTTGTTCTCGGTTCTGGATTTGGATTCTATATTTGTGCGATTTTTACCACCAACATACCTCTTTGGTCAAAAATCTTGATAATAATCATAACTTATAGTACTATTACAACACTTATGGCTCTAAAAAGCCGAAAAGAGCTCGAAGAAACGTGCAATAATTGTAAATATAAACATGACTGGAATAATTGTCCCGGAATGGCACCCATCTATAAAAATCTAAAAGAGTACGGATTTATTCCTTAGTTCCTTATTCCCTATTCCTTAGTCAAGGTTATGTTTATGTGATCAAGTTTGATCAAAAATTCGTCAGCTGGAGAATTTAATATATTCTCCATATAAATCAAAATCAAAATATAAATGAATGGTTCCGTATTTTCTTTATATAAATGTCTGATCAAGATGACAAAACTCTCATAACGTTTAAAATTGATAAAGATAGTCTTGAGGAGTGGGATGCTTATTGCGAAGCGAATAGTATCTCCCGATCTCAATTAATTCGAGAAAGCGTTAAAAAATTCATAAATAAGAAACCTATGGAAGAATTACTCGATGAACTCCTCTTTAAGTATATCAAATCTACGGGAAGATCCCTAGAAAAACGAATAATCATTGAATTTAGCCAAATAAAAAATTTTCTCAAAGAAAAACTCGATAAATAATCATTTCATCTTGATTTTGTATATAATTCGTATATATTCTCTTTTTAAAGAAAATCAGTCTTTTAAATTAGGATTAATTCTAGTTATTTGACTTAGACTTCCTATGTTTAAAATTACAAAAATATTAATTTTATGAAGTTAAAGGTGAAAAAAAAAATATGTCACAATTAGGCGGAGTTCCAATCCTGATTCTTAAAGAAGGAACCAAAACAGAAAAAGGAAGAGGAGCTCGAACGAAAAATATTCAAGCTATTCGTGCAGTTTCAGAAGCCGTTAAAACAACTTTAGGACCTCGTGGAATGGATAAGATGCTCGTTAGTTCACTCGGTGACGTAACGGTTACCAATGACGGAGCAACTATTCTTGATGAGTTAGATGTAGAACATCCTGGAGCAAAAATGGCAGTTGATATTGCAAAGAATCAAGATGATATGGTAGGGGATGGAACAACCTCATCGGTTATTTTCTCTGCACAATTACTCATGGTCGCCGAGGAATTGATGGAACAAGGAATACATCCAAGTACAATTGTTCGTGGATTCCGTAAAGCTATGAAAGAGGCATTAAACATTGTCGATACTACTGCGAAAGAAACAATTGAAAGGGATATTATCGAAAAAGTTGCAGTCACAACGATGAATTCAAAGGGAATAGGTGGAAATAAAGAATTCTTTGCAAAGCTAGCGACAGATGCCATGTTAAAAGTCAAGAAAGAAAATGAAAGCGTCTTTAATGCAGTTAAAGATATTCTCATTATCAAAAAGAAAGGTAAGAGCATTAAAGAGACAGAGCTTATTGACGGAATTGTTTTGGAAAAAGAACCAGTCCATCCATTGATGCCAAAACTCTTAGAAAATGGTTTAAAAATTGCTTGTATTGCCCAATCATTTGAAATTAAGAAAACAGAATTCTCAAGTGAATTACGGATTACAAGTGCGGACCAGATGAATTCATTCCTCGATCGTGAAGAACAAGCAATGAAACACTATGCAGATAGATTGAAGGAAATCGGCGCTCAAGTGGTAATTAATCAGAAAGGAATTGAGGATACTGCTGCTCATTATTTAAATAAAGCGGGTATTCTGGCTGTTAAAAGCGTAACCAAGTCTGATCTTGAAAAGTTAGCTAAAGCAACAGGTGCTACAATTATTGAAGATATTAATACTATGTCTGAAACCGATCTTGGTAATGCAGATAAAGTTGAATGTAAGAAGATCGCAGATGATGATTTAATCTTCGTTACTGGATGTAAAGATCCTAAAGCATTGACGATATTGATTCGTGGTGGAGCTTCTTCAGTCGTCGATGAGGCAGACCGAACCATGCACGATGCTCTTTGCGTTGCCGCAACTATGATTGACAAAAAGAAATTTGTCGCTGGTGGCGGTGCGATTGAAATGGAGGTATCCGGTAGATTATTATCGGATTTCGCAAATAAAATCGGTGGTAAAGAACAGCTTGCTGTTGAAGCATTCGCTCGAAGTTTGGAAAGTATACCAATTGCTCTGGCTGAAAATGCTGGTTTAGAACCCATTGATATTATTGCCCAATTACGTTCCAAACATGCAACGAAAGGTAACGATGGTTGGGGGCTAGAAATCTATTCAGGCGGTCCCGCTGATAACTATGAAAAAGGAGTTTTGGAACCAGCATCAAACATTGCTACATTTATCAAAAGTGCTACTGAATTAGCCATTCTGATACTAAGAATTGATGAGGTAATTCGCGCTAAGAAAACGGAAGGTCCACCAAGAGGTGCAGGCGGAATGCCACCAGGCGGTATGGGTGGAATGCCTCCGGGCATGGGCGGTATGGGTGGAATGCCTCCGGGCATGATGTAATTTAACTAAAATCAGCTTACTCTTGCTATTTTTATATTTTTTTATTATTGTTTTATTCTTTTTATCTTCATTATTCATGAAATAAACAATTATATTGATCAACCGAAAATAAGATATTTAAGGAATAAAAGAAGATAGGGAGAATGAAATTTTGATTAGTAGAAGTTATATAGAGGATTTTCGATTAAAGCGAATTATCACTCTTTTTTTAAGTTTGCTTATCATGAATCTTATGGTATTTCATCAATTTGATGCTAATGATCTCGCTTTCGATAATATAAGAGAAAAACCAATCAAGATTCCAAAAGTTGCCAATAATGTCAATAACTATTATACATGTGATACTCCGAGTAATGCTACATCTGTTGCTGTTGAGGGAAACTATGCTTTCGTTACAGATAATGTATCAGGTTTATATGTAATAGATATCGTGGATCCAGAAAATCCCGTAATTAGCGGTATTTGCGATACATCCGGAAATGCGCTTGATTTGAAAGTAAGTGGCGATATCGTATTCGTTGCAGACGGACCTGATGGTTTAAAGATTATTAATACGACCGATCCATTTAATCCAGTAATAATAGGTAGCTGTGATACCGCTGGGACTGCATACAGTGTTGACGTTTCGGGGAATGTTGCTTATATTGCGGACGGATCTTCTGGTTTACAGATATTAGATATTACGGATCTCACAAATCCTACAATAATCCAAAGTTACGCAACTGCAAATAATGCTCTCGATTTGGTAGTTGAGGGAGATTTTTCCTTTATTGCGGTAGATACATTTGGTTTAGAAATTGTTGATGTAAGAAATCCAAACAGTCCCACACAAGAAGGAATCTGCGGGCTTTCTGGTAGTGCAATTGATATCGAAATCGTTGGGGATTTGGCATATATTGCATCGAATAAAAGTGGAATTCATGTTGTCGATATTACAGATATTGCCGCCCCCTCATTAAAAAATTCCACTTTAACAACAGATTCAACATTAAGTATAGATATTTTTGGAAATTATGCCTACGTCACTGACAATTCTACTGGGTTAGAACTGTTTGATATCTCTAATGAGACTAGTCTAATTAGAAAGGGTTGTTTTAATACACCAAGTATTGCCAATGACGTATTTATTTACGGAGAACGAGCTTATATTGCGGACGATATCACTGGATTGATTATTGCAAATATTTCTGATCATATATTTGGCTTATTACCGAATAATTCAATCAGCTTGTTGGATGGAGCATGGGATATAGAAATTTCAGGAAATATGGCTTATGTTGCATCAGGCTCTTCTGGAATTCATGTAGTTAATATAACCGATCCTAACAAATGTGACATAATAGGATCAGATATAACATATTCTCATGCAACTGGTTTGGAAATTAGCGGAGATTATCTATATGTTGCTGATGGTTCTGCAGGATTATGTATTGTAGATATAAGTGATCCAGAACATCCAAGTCGTGTTACGTTTGAATGGACTAATGATTTTGCCCGAGATATTGAAATATCTGGTAATTATGTCTATATTGCGGATGATGAAGGTGGTATCCAAATTTTCGACATTTCGATACCGACTTGGCCCACAAAAGTAGGCTCCTATAGTCTATTAGGCAATACAAGAGATATCGAAATAGTGGGAGACTTGCTCTATGTTCTTAATTCAAATTACTATGTGATCGGATCTGAGTCTGCCCTAACAATTCTAAATATTAGCAATCCCTCTACACCTACATTCATAAAAAATATAACTGGATTACAATACATAAGAGATTGTTATTGTCTCGAAATATCTGGAGATTACGCTTTTGTAGGAGACTTTGAATTAGGCTTGTTAGTATTTGATATCGGAGATCTTTATAATCCATCGCTGATAGGAAATGATTATCAAATGCCGCAAATTGTCGATCTACGCGTAGTCGGTGATTTCCTTTATGGAGTAGACGCGACTTTTGGGATTTTATGTTATGATATTACTGATGTAAGATATCCATTTAGAGTTAATTTAAATACTCAAGCATTAAATGGAAATTGGGCTATTGATCTATCTGGTGATTATGTATATATGGTAGGTCGTGACGGAACGGGTTATGATCCATTCTTCCATTCTATTAAAATATCAAATAACTATGGATTGGATATAGATTCAGATGGGTTAAGTAGCTTTGATGAAATCTTTACTTATCAGTCTCATCGTAATAATACAGATTCCGATAATGACAGCTTATTGGATGGTGTAGAAGTATTTGAATTGGGTACAAATCCTAGCTCCGATGACACTGATCAAGATAATATGTTGGATGCTTGGGAACTCCTCTACGATTTCAATCCGATATCTTCAGAAGATAACGAGACGGATTTTGATGGAGATGGACTCCTAAATGTTGAGGAATTTAACTTTAACACGAATGCTTCAAACATAGACTCTGATCTTGATGGTCTATTAGATGGTGTAGAAGTCCACAATCTAAATTCCAATCCTGCATCCAACGATTCTGATAATGATGATATACCTGATGGTTACGAAGTTGAATTTGAATTAGATCTGCACCGAGATGATGCATTTGATGATAAAGATAAGGATGGACTTTCAAACTTACAGGAGTATAACATCGGAACTAATCCTCTAAAAGAGGATACGGATCAAGATGGCTTCAATGATAATATAGAAGTAATCCAAGGTTTTGATCCCCTTGATCCCGAAAGCAAACCTCCAAAAGAAATAAATTGGGGACTTTGGGCAATAATAATAGTAAGCGTCTTAGCAGCGATAATAATTATTCCATACTATATTAAAGTTAAAGGAATCTTAATTAAAAAGTCAAAATTACGTATTATATCAAATATTGATTTCTATACTCGGGGGAAAAAACTAACTAACTATTTACTATCCCAAGAAGAGATTTCAGAGATTTCATACTTAAGCGATATGCTAGATTCTTATGATCAAGATAAATTTCAAGACCATTTTGCACAAAATAACGTAATTTTGCTCTATATTAATCCGAAGGTACTTGAATCTGTGTTTATAAAAATTATAACTAAAATATCTTTGGATTATGATCTCTTAATTATTCCCATTATTGATAAAAAAGTAGAATGGAGTGAATTGAGTAAAGTTGGACTCAGCAGGGAATTAGGAATTCAGATTAAAGACGATTTTAACGAGTTTAAAAACGAAATCTATCAGTACTTATCAACATGCTACAGAGATTATAATAATATTAAGATTTTACTGAATTTATCGCCAATTGTATTCATTGAGAGTATAAAGAAGAATTTAGACCTCGGGAGAGATCAAATCATTAAAATCATAAGAAACTTGGTTCACAATGAAAATATCGAAGGATTTTTCTCAGAAGATCAATCTCAATTTCTTTCAAAGGATGAAATACTGCGACGTCTACATATTATGAATGAACAAGCGGGAATAGTCGATACCCAACGTTTCTTAGATATGTTAGGGTTAGAAAAAAAAGCAAGACCCGAATTGGTTGAAATAATAGAAGATTATAAAGAATCGATAAAAGAAAAAAAGGCAATTTATGTTTCAAATTCAGTGATTTCTCCAAGAAATGAACAGGATATACCAAGACAGATTAATATCATTACGAATCTTAATGTTTTTGGGATTGATTCGGACGAAAAGAAACAAATCGCTTCATATATCCGAAAAATGAACGGTATTAAAAAGATATTCTATTTAAATGACATTCTCGAATCTTCGGAAGGTGAGATTCTTCAGTCTCTTTTATCAGAAATGCATTTAATGTTACTCTTCGTCAATGAAAAAGTATTAGAATCTATATTAATTAAAATTGCACCAAAAATAGCCAAAGAAAATGATATAGATCTAATTCCCATTTATTCTGACAATATTGATAGTAAAAGACTGTCAAGAAATGGCATACATACCAAGAAAGGGATAAAATACACACCGAACATAAATAAACTGCTTATTAATTTGACGACGGGATTGGAACCAATCATTAAAAGGATAAATAGCGTCTTAACTAAGCATCCTAAATCAATAGCTAGAATCAAAAAATCGGAAGATAAATCAATAGAATCTGTTGTCTATAGTTAATGAAAACTTGGACATATATAGATATTACTCAGTTTTATAATTCCCTAAAATCTATTTATCTCATTATGATGGTATCAATCGGCATGGCTGCGCATATTCTGGGTGTATGCCGCAAAACATTGCGAAGATGGGAAAAAAACGGAGTCATTACGCCCGTACGCACCCCGGGAAACCACCGAAGATATGACAAAAACGCCTTAATCACCTTCGGCAAGACGGGGGATTATGCACCGCCCGAGAAAACCAAAACGGGAAACGCCGCCGTCTACGGTCGCGTATCTTCACACCGCCAAAAAGATGACCTCAAACGACAAATCTCTTTCCTTCAAAAACGCGCAAAAAACGACGGATATACCCCCAAAATATACAAAGACATCGGGTCGGGGCTCAACGATAAGCGAAAAGGACTCAGACGCCTGGTAAAACACGCTCTCACGGGACATTTCGACAAAGTATATGTCACATACCTCGACCGACTCGCAAGGTTCGGCACACAAATCATCCTTGACGTCTTCAAAGTAAATGCAATCGACTATGAAGTGGTACAAGTAGCCGAAGACGTCGGATTTAACCAGCTGCTGGTTAATGACGTCATCGCACTGGTCACATCGTTTTCGGGAAAGTTATACAGGAGGAGGAAGGGAAAAAACGTCACACCTAAGGTACACAGCAGCTAATATACAAGCCGACCTATAAATATCTCAAACCAACCTCAAGACTCTTTCTCGGCATGTTTCTTCAAGATGCCGTTGATCTCATTCACTAAATTCAAGACTTGCTCTCCCGCTTCCGTCAGCCGGATTACCTTCTCATACTCTTCGTTCAATGCATAGGTGATCAAATGATAATCCAACAGCGCCAGCTTGGTGCGGTAAAATTCGTTCGGATATGAGCCGTTCGATTTTAGCGCGTCAAAGAAATCGGACTCCGTGCACGTGTTGTTTTCACATGCCGCCAATATATTCAACGTCAGTTCCATGCCCGCCTTGCGGTAGATCGTAAAAAATGCGGAGAGCTTTTTCTCGGTCATTGTTCATCCCGTTACGTTTATTGCATAATATACGCCAAATCATATTTATGGTTTTCGCATATGGGGGTCAATTGCGAATTCGGAATTTAATCTTCACCATATACATGCAATGCAATCATGCGGACAATCGATCCATTATTGCTTTTCGATATACGCGGTTACCTCTTTCACTATATCACGAGAGGCACGTGCTATCTTTTTTGTCAATTCGGGTGGCACATCTTCCAAATCCTTGTCCAATATATCCCCGATGATAATATATTGCACGGATTCCGCAACTTCAGAAATCTGTTGCTCCAACATCGGGTTTGAGTGCTGGTTCGAGTGCGGGTTCGAGGTCACCTTCGATACTGACCCCGCCATTTTATTCGTATCGCCTTTTACGGTGTCAAAAAATATCCGCCGGGCGTTATAAATATATATCGCGCCTTTATCGGTCAAATACACGGAGGAACGGGGCGGCATCGTGTTTGAAAGTTCGGTTCGAATCAGCTGTTTTGCCTTTAACCTGCTGATTAGTGTGTAGTAATAGGAAGGGGTGACGCCCATTTTCGCCTGCAGAGTATCCATTAAACGGCAAGACGGCACCATTCCATCATTTTTTGCCAAGGATTCAAGTAAAAAGAGTATGTTTGTGTTCATATAACGATCCCGCCGCTCACATTTTCGAATCTCTAATTCTGTATTATATTATTAACTGAATATGACAGTTTGTCATAAATAAATATGACGAATTGTCATAAATAAATATGACAGTTTGTCATAAATAACAATCGAATGCACATAATAGTATGTATTGCGCCCATTATACATATTGGATTGATATCATTGATATTTCCGGGTTTAATATTCGTTACTATGTCGGTAATCGCAATTGCAAATAATATAATCGATTTTGATGTCAGATTCCATCGCAGCATGAACACTATTTTCCGTTTTTCTCGTTTAAAAGGATTGAGTTTAAAGATATAGGTGAACAAAAATGTATGTGCACAAAATCATACATCTAAAAAACGAGCGGAGATCATACATGGATGATATTCATTTATTACATGGTATAAAATTTACCATCAAGTCGTCATTTTTCCACTGCAAGGGAGGAAACGCATAATATGGCGGAACAAAATCCCGTTGAAGACGTTATAACACAAGATGAAAAAACGCTGTTATTACACGTCCCTCGTCCCAAGCGTTCGGAGAAAAAGCGCCGAAAGAGAAAGCGGGGCGTAATATCTAACACGAAAGACCCGACTCTTTCCGTTATTGACCTCAAGATCTACGCCGCAAACAAGGGGGGGAAATGTCTGGATTCCGAATATCGCTCTCCTCGTGAAAAAATGCATTGGAAATGTAAATACGGACATACGTGGGAAGCGTCGCTGAACCAAGTTCACGGCGGTAATTGGTGCCCCGTCTGCGGCGGTAAAAAACGCCGGAAAACGTCTAAAAGGCGTCACCCGAAATCAAGTTCCAAAAAAGCGCCGAGGCGGAGAAAACGAATCAACGTTACCCGTAGAGGTACAGAACGGGCGCACATCTATCGAAAATTCGAACGGCTTATTAACTCCATCCCAGGGCGTTGTTTATCACCGAAGTTTCTCGGATGGACGAAACCCCACCAATGGAGCTGTTCATGCGGCAATGTATTCATAGAAACACCCGAACACATAGATAAAGGGCGATGGTGCCCGATTTGTACGCCGCACCAAGCTGAAGTGCCCGAAAAACAGCCGAAAAAGCATGCATCATGCCCAAGAACATCTGTATCGCGAAAGCCGGGTAAAAAAGAAACGAAACAAAAACCAAGTAAATTGCGGAAAAAAGACCTATCTGGCATGGCGCCCGATGAAAAACTCATACAAATGCGGCAATTAGCCGAAGAACACGGCGGAACATGTCTATCAGATGCATATATCAACCTTAAAACGAAATTGCTCTGGGAATGCAGCAAAGGTCACAAGTTCTATAAGACGCCAGATGGCGTAAAGCATAAAGGGGCGTGGTGCAACAAATGCAAGGGCATATTCAAACGCTTCCCCGATAATATACCTCCGTCCGATTCACACGCATTCATATCGAAGATATCGAAATCCAATACACGCAAGTCACCTCAGAAGGGAAAGAACAAGAGGCAAAACGATGGGAAAAAGAATACATCCGCAACACGGCACTCACATAAAAGTCCCTCAAAAAAAGAATTAACACCCTCAAAAGGCGGAGCAAACGCCAAAAAGCAACCATACGCCCTGTATGCTTTTGACTTGAATAATTTAACCGTTCGGTACCGCGAATGTTTCCCGCATGCAAACGAGGACGATTCGCCCGTCCAAGATATTTTGCTCTGTATATGGCGGACGACCGGCACCGATCCGAACGACTTTACGGCTTGGTGGTTCGTGTCCGAAAATCACAGATCGGGGTTACGCGCACTCAAGGGGCAGAAAGGGCATAAAGTGTTTGTCGAATCGCACTTTAAAAACGGCAACAAGTCCGAATATATGGACATTGACACGGTCATGAGCGCGAAAATGGCGGAAATTATTGCGACTGACCGCGATACAATCAGCAGGTTTTATTTGGGTTCCGGCGACAAGGACTTTTATTACCTTATTCAGCTGGCGCACCAATATAACATTCCCGTAACGGTCATCGGGACAACCCCGCACGATGTGGGGCGGGAGTTAAAACACTTCGCCGATGAATTTATCGCCCTCTTTTAATTACAAATTTCTGTATTCAATTTCAATGCCATTGCTCAGCATCTTAATTTTTGTTATAATTGGTCAGAATGTAGAATGAAATGGGTGTAAAGGTGTAAAAAAAATAACAAGGTGTTTGAGGAGGTTTAAATCCCCTCCTTATTTTGCCCAAACTTTATTCTCGTTTCAATATATTTATGTTTTGAATGATTACAAATAAGTCTATATCATAATCATGTGCATTAATCACAACTGTTGTTGTTTTTCTCTTTAAGGCATC
>WJKO01000457.1 GCA_014729055.1 Promethearchaeota archaeon
AAATGCACTGCTTCCGCTTTTTTCCGCCTTTCTTCCTCTTCCATTTTCTTCTTTTGCTGCATTTCTTCAAATTTTTTAATTTGTTCTGTACTCTCTTGTTCTTTTTTCTTTCGTTCTTCTTCTATTTTTTTCATTTTCTTCTGGAAGTTATCTCTTTGTTCAATTAAAGTCTCAAGAGAGTCATCTAAACGTGTTACCTCACCTTTCCAGTTAATTTCAAGAAAAAGATCTTTTGCTTTGTTATATAATTCAATAGCTTCATCAAACTGATTCTTCTTGACTAAATTTGATCCTTTTTCTATTAATTCAAAAGCTTTTCCTGATAGATTTTCTTCTTTTTCTTTCTTAGCTTTTAACGCTTGGACTTTTTTCTCCTTTTCGGCTCTCTCCTTCACTTTCAAACGTTTTCGAGCTTCTTCCATTCTTTTCTCTTTTTCTAACATCTCTTGTTTCTTTTTCTTCGCTTCTTCTTCCTTCTTTTTCTTTTCAAGATGGTTACTCTGTTTTTCCTTAGCAGTTTCTAGTAGGTCCTTAATCTGAAATTCTTTAATACCCCATGGGTTCTTTTCAACAATCTTTAACGCATCGTTTAGTAATTTTATTCCCTCTTCAAATTTATATTCATTAATTCTCCGATCTGCACTCGTACATAGATCATCTACTTCATTTTCATACTTTTTCTTATTTTCTTTTTGTTCCCCCAGAGGTATTGTGGATTCTTCAGGAATCTTTTTTTCGCTCATGATAAAATCACTTTTAAAACTTATACAATTAAAACTTATGACTTCGCAATTAAAACTTATGACTTCACAATTAAAACTTATGACTTCACAATTAAAAATAATTCTCACTATAGACGAGTATCAAAAAAAATTCTAATGATCAGTACATTTATCTTCCAGTTCATAGAGATCCTTAAACTTCTTAAAAAATAGCTGATATATCTTCACTGTATCTAAATATTCTTTTTTCTCTATATATTCGTCGTTCGTATGATCTAATTTTGCATCTCCGGGACCAAATGTGATGCATTGGAAATGTGGTTTTATGTCTTTATAATGTGCTTGAAAGTGATTCGTAAATGTTGTTCCTGTTTTAAATAACATTGGAACCTTCTTTTTCGTTATTTTATGAGCTGACCAGCGTAGTGCATTTACAAGAGCACATCGAGATGGCACATTACACGCATCAATTACACACATAAATTCATAATCTATCTTAGTATTTGGATTTACGAGTTCCGATTTGACAATATCTATGACTGCCTTAACTTTCTTGACAACACTTTTTGAATCAATCCATGTAGGAATTCTAATATCTAAAATAGCCTCACACGATTCTGGTAGAACATTTCCTATTTCTCCGGCATGGAGTTTTGTGAGTGCTATGGACATTTCATTATAATGTCCTTTTAGATTATTATATTCTGAGTTCATAATGTCAATAAAACTCTGTATTCTATCTTTAATGCCTGTAACGATTATTTCTATTAAATTATCGAAACCCCACACCTGTGCACTATGCCCAGCTTTGGTCTTTGCCTTAATTTTGACCCAAACTTGTCCTCTATAACCTAAACAGATTCTATGATTATGTGTAGGCTCTGCGAAAATCGCATAATCAGGACATAGTTCTTTCATACTTAACATTTCATTTAGACCAATCAAATCATCTTCCTCATGAACCATACCAGCAACAATAAGTGTGAAATTCAAATTATCTGACGGATATTTCGCAGCAGAATATAGTATGGATGCTAAGGGTGATTTTGAATCGACAGCACCAGTGGCGTATAAATTATTCTTATCCTCTCTGAATGGATTATCTGTTGGTACAGTATCCATATGACCAGCTAATAGCAAAACAGGTTTGCCGTTCCCTTTAATACCAATTGCATTGCCGACTTTTGATTCAATCAGTTTGAAGCCATTTTTTTTCAAGAAATTTTTGATATAATTAGAAATCTCCGTTTCATTTCCTGAAACTGAATCAATTTTTAATAAATCTCTTAAAAAATTTAGAGCCTCTTCTTCATGTAAATATGTTTGTTCAAGTATATCCATTCGCTATTTCGCTATCCATTTATCTAGTTAAATGAGAGTTAAATTTCAGAACCAAGTAGATCGATATGAGAATTTAAATAATCGTCACAAATGCGTTCTCCTTCTGGAGTTAAAAGCCAGCCACCTTGAGTGGGTTTGCAATACCCAAGAGTTTCTGCATCATTGAGCATTTGTTTAACGGTGTCGTCGTCCTTTTTGGTTTTAAAATCCACTCTTAGAGAAAAAAGAACATCATCAATTGGAACGGGATCTCCACCATTTTCATCAATCATTACACCTAATGCAGAAACGATGAGACTTTGTTCGGATACATTTTCATCCATTTTTCCTTGCCATTCATTTAATAACCATGGATTCTCGTCTAACATCTTTTTGATCATTGTTTCATTTCCCGATTTAAAGTAATCTTCGAATTCTTCACGAATTTTCTTCTTCTTAAACATTTTAACTCACTTAAAAAAAACTACATTCAATGATAAATTAAGCAATTTCATCTAATTTAATTTTTAGCATAAATAAGATTAAATGATCATGAATCAATTCTAAGATAATTTATTTATCTGATATTCTTAATTTAAACTGTTATTTTAATTCGTAAGTTATCTTGTAAAAATTGAAAAAATTAAATAGGGGAGATATATGACAAAGAAACATTGTGATAAACACAAAAGATACGTCTATAATTGCCGTGATTGTAGAATTGCTAACGGTGAAGATGTAAAAAAGAAAAATAAAGCAAACTCGGACAA
>WJKO01000458.1 GCA_014729055.1 Promethearchaeota archaeon
ATTCAACATTCTGGGGATTATCAAACATACCTAATTTAAATCTTGCAAGAAATAAGCGTTTCACGGCAACATCAATTTCTGCTTCAGATATTAAGTTTTTACGCACTGCTTTTTTCAATCTTCGATACGAGAATCCACAATTCAAATCACAACCGTTTTTAACCGCCAGAGCAGACGATTCAGCAGCGTTGTTTGTAATTTTGTGATTTCGGTGAATATCTCTAATTGCACCACAATCGGACACAACATATCCATTGAACCCCCATTCTTCCCTGAGAATCTTTTGTAAGAGTGTTTTACTTGCACAACATGCCTCGTCATTTGTTCTATTATATGCACCCATGATAGAATAGGCACCTGCTTCCTTCACACATTCTTTAAAATGTGGTAAATACGTTTCTCTGAGATCTTTCTGGCTTACTACAGCATTAAAATGATGACGTTCTGCCTCAGGACCACTATGCACCGCATAATGTTTTGGTGTGGCCACGACTTTAAGATATTTTGTGTCATTCCCTTGCAATCCTTTTATAAAGGAAACACCAAGTCTACCTGTCAAGTATGGATCTTCACCATAGGTTTCCTGTCCTCTTCCCCACCGAGGATCACGAAATATATTTATATTTGGGCTCCAAAATGTTAATCCTTTATACCTTCCCCTCTTTCCATTCCGTACAAATTCATGATATTTAGCACGAGCTTCATCCGAAATTATTTCTGCCATTTCAAATATTAGTTTAGGATGAAATGTTGCGCCCAATCCGATTGCTTGAGGAAAAACAGTTGCAATTCCTGCCCTCGCCACTCCATGAAGGCATTCATTCCACCAATCATACTTTGGAATGCCTAACTTTTTTATTTTGGGTGATTTATAGGTCAGACATTTTATTTTTTGCTTAAGAGATAATCTTGAAACTAGATCGTTTACTCTTTCTTTAAAGGATTTCGACATATCTTGAAATAAATACGATTTTTTAGACATAACATTCAGCTTTATTTATTCATTTATTCATTCAAATACAGAGAAGTTCTTTATTTTTGGTTCCTTTAACCACTGGGTGATTTTCAATCGAATTTTATTAGTTTTAACAGGTCTGAATCTGTCTATTTTTTTATGACCAATACTACTACCGTTAACTAATACAGCCCAATTCTGGCCGTCTTTGTACTGCAGCTCATATTGTCTTACACGCTGACCAAATTTAATATCTTCTTGAATGATGGTTGAATGAATTTTCGTATTCTCGGGCAGGTTGATAATCAATTCATCTCCAATACCAGATTTTTGAGCCAGAGGTTTTCCATATCTTTTTTTTATTTCCTCTCCTAACCATCGTGCACGTTTCGCGTCTGCAGGATTCAACAATCCATCTCGATTCGGAGCTAAATTTAACAACAAATTTGCACCCTTTCCTACTGAATTTTCGTAGATATCGATTAACTTCTTCTTTGAGCGAAGAAAAATACGGGAAAATGTATGATAGAACCATAAGAAACGGCGGATTGGCGTATCGCACTCACAAGGTAGGAAATAGTCTCCAAGACCATCAGTTTCACCTTTATCAAACGTATAATCAAAGATGTCAGATTTATTTACGACATACCAATTCGGATATGGCGCATATCCTTTTTCATTACCGCACCAGCGTATTGTCGGAATACCCATATTAAAAATGATAGCATGAGGTGCGTGTTTTTCAACAAGATTCATTATTGAATGCCAATCATATTTTCGCCCTTTACTTCCTGCGCCATCAAACCAGATTTCAACAGGTTCCCATTTATACCAAGTCAATAATTCTTCAAGTTGCTCAAGATAGAATTTATCATATGCATCCTTATCTGCATAACATGGTTCATGTCTATCCCAAGGAGATAAATATAAACCGGGTTTAATCCCCCCTTTATGACAAGCGGATATGAACTCTTCTATGAGATCACCCTTTCCGTTTTTGAATGGTGTATTTTTTATAGAATAGTCCGTTGTATTAGTCGGCCACAAACAAAAACCATCGTGATGCTTAGCAGATAATATGTAATATTTTGCGCCCAAATCCTTTGCAACCTTGACCCATTGATTACAATCCAATTTTTTGGGATTAAAACACTCTGGATCAAGAGAGCCGTCGCTCCATTCTTTATTGTTATATGTATTTACACCAATGTGCGCAAACATGCCAATTTCCATCTCTAACCATTGCAGTTGTTCAACAGATGGGCGTGGAAGAGAATGAGTTTTTAACCACTGTTTATATTTTTCTTCTTTGTTTTTCATAGGATCATCCACCTACAATAGATAACAGACTACTAAGTCAGTTTTTAATGTTTTGTTTTTTTTCTCTGTTTTTCTGACCAACGTCTTTTTCTTCGGTCCAAGTGCCGATTAGGGGCAAACTTCTTTTGGTTATTTGCCTTTGCTAACAAATTCATGAGATAATCGATTAATTCCCTCGGGGTCTTTCCTTGATCATTTTCTTCTGGATTATTTAACCATTCTCTTGGTAAAAACA
>WJKO01000459.1 GCA_014729055.1 Promethearchaeota archaeon
GGCACCGATCCTTTAAGTAACGCAAATTCGCCGCTTCTCTATATTTTAGGTCCTGTCGTTATTGTTTTAGGTGCGGCTGTCGTTATAGTTGTCAGTAAAAAGCAAGACCAAAAAGAAGCGAAAAGTCGCGTTGTAAGTCTGGAACCAAGACCAACAACTCCAAATCAAGTAACAAAAACACCACTCCTCTCGTTTACAGCCAATCCTTATACTGGAAAAATACAAGCATATGTACATGGGGGACTAGACGAAACCAAATCTCCAGCTAAACCCGCAGCGAAGGGTTTAATAGATCCAGACTATGGTTCTTCTAAGATCTCATCACCGAGTCCTTCATATTCGCAACAAACTGAATCGACTATACACCCGACTGTACCAAAACCAGTGTCTCCTAAACCCGCGGATTCATATAAAGATCTTTCATCATCTGAACCAGACGGATCTGATTCACTCTTTGATGTATTTGATGATGAGCAAGAAGAGCCTACATTTGATGATGAGCAAGAAGAGCCTACATTTGATGACGAGATATCATCCAAAGGAAATAAATGTCCATACTGCGGTGGAGAAGTCTTTGAAGGTGTGTGTTTAAACTGTGATAGGATCATTGATGGAGGAGATGAGTAAAGAATGCCGTCAGTAATATTATATTCGTTTGAATACAAATGCAACCAATGTGGTGCAAAAGAAGATAAAGGAAAGAAAGCATATAGGTGTTCTTTATGCGGTCTTCCATTATGTGAGTCGTGTTTTAATAAGAACGCTAAACACTATTGTAATTGGTGCGAGGCAGAATATCCTACTGCAGGGAAGAAAAAAGTCAAATTAGCGAGTACATTTATGATATTGATCCCTATTTTGATTCTATTTTTGCCAGTCCCTATGCCTGTGATAATGGGATTGACTTCTGGAGGGGGTTCTACCTCAGGAATTTTGCCAATATTGTTGCTTATTGCGGGATCAGTTGTATTTTTTCTAGTACTCAGAATAAAATATCAGAAGGATATGCAAAGTCGGATAAAAAAGTTAAAGGGTATATATGATCGTCAGTCTTTAACGCCTATCATTAAACAGCCAGCTCAAAAACAAGTACCGCAGCTACCAACAAGCAGAGGAACAAAATGCCCTAAATGTGGGCAATTAGTCACCCAAGAAAATCAATTCTGTACTAATTGCGGACATAGAATGGGAAGTGCGAATGAAACTTTGGCAGAAGGTCCTAAATGCCCTCAGTGTGGAAAACCGCTCAAACCAGATGTCCAGTTTTGTACAAATTGCGGACACAGAGTAGAGAGTGCCAGTGCAAGTTTGGTTGTCCGTCCGAAATGTCCTCAATGCGGAAATGCTTTAAAAGAGGATTCTCAGTTCTGCACAAACTGCGGGTATCGATTAGAAGATTCAACAACCACGCTCTCAACGGACACGTCTGAAATCGATGAAAATATATTGGAATCAACAGAAACAAATGTTGATGAACCTTTTGCACTTAAAGAGGAAGAAGAAAAGGATGTTTTTGAACCTGAAATTGAATCTGAAGTGGAATCAGAAGTTGAATCTGAAGTGGAATCAGAAGTTGAATCTGAAGTGGAACCTCAAGTAACTATTGAAGAAGATTATGATGAACCCACTCTATTTGAACCATCATCTCCTTCATTACAACCAATAATAGAAGAACCAACGCAAGAACCCGAGTCTGTTATAGAAGCCGAACCTTCAGAGTCTACTTCTGCACCAGAACCGCAAAAAAAAGACTCACTTAGTTATTTACACGGTTTATTGTCCAATGATGAAGAATCTAGTGCTTCCACATGTCCTCAGTGTGGTTTATCTTTAAAAGGACTCGAAGATCTTGATGTATGTCCGAAATGCGGATATAAACTTTACTAATCAAAATTTATTCCATTTTCTATTTTATATCTTTTTATTTTTTATTGTATAAACATTTTCTAAAATTAGCGCTATATCTTCTACCTTGTTCATAGGTAACAGGAACGAGAAGTGAAAATTGAAAAAAATGATGAAATCAGCACTCTATTAGTGTTCTCATCTAACTTATTCTTTTATTGTATACACTCTTTTCTTTTTTAAAATTAATTGAATAGAAATGCATGCCAACGATCCGATCACGAATAACCAAAGCATCTGAAATCCAGGGATCTTGTTAACCGCATCCCCCCATGTAGGGTCAAATATAATCCAGCCGACGTCGGGCACGTAGACCTCTGTCCATGCATGACCCCATCCGGTCTCGGGCTCGGCTATTTTTCTGGGTGTTTCGTCATCCAAAAAATCTTGCACTGCTAATCCAAAAATCTCTCTAGCTGGTATTCCACAACTGCGCAAAATGGCGACAAATAAATTGCTATAATCACTACAATCCCCTTTACCTTGTGCTAAAGCTTCAACTGCACCCCACTCTCCGCCTTGACCTCCATACATGAGAGGATAGTCCAGACTATAATCCAATGTATTTAACGTAGTTTCCCACGCTGCATTGATTTTTTGATAGACTTGGGTTGCACTATATGTGTTGTTTATTCCTGTCGCAAGAGCAACTATATCAGGATGTGACTTATTTATCATAGGATCTGCTTGTGTATATCGGTTATATAACGTTGAATCCGTCGTACTATAATCGATTGACTCGGAATAATCTAATGTCCAGCTTTTTGAATAAACAACAAACTCATATACAAGATTGACCAGTGCTTTATCGCCTGTATTCATCTTATTCACTGCACTTGCAAAACTAAACTTGGAAATCGTATTTCCATGGTCAATGGTTGTATCATTTTGAATACTAAGTGCATTCCAGCGTTTAATTCCATCGCTGTCTGTCAATTTTGCATCTAACGACTGCAAAGTAACATTTTGCTGTAGAATTATTACGGGAGAACTATATGTGTAAATCCCACCACCTACACCCTCAGAATCATTATAATCACTTGGCATATTTTGCCACATATACAAGTTGGTGAGTTGATTTGTTCCGGTATATTCTATTTGATTTGTGATAGAAACCTCATATTTCTGATAAGAACTTTCTACACTGATCAATTCAATTTCATTTTGAGTTGTTATTGTAAAGTCTTCTGAACTTGGATTTGGGAGACCAATCCAGCTATATCCTGTTGAAAATAGTCCAATACTTGTTTCCACCGGATCTTGATTTATTGTACCAAAATCTAATGAATCATTTTCCCACCAATGACCGCGCGAAAATGCAAAATGCACATCATCGATATACGCATAATAATCTGAACCTTCAACTTTTTCTGCAGAGACTAATGGTGCGACTAACAACGGCAACATTAATACATAAAGCATTAAACAGAATATGAGTAATTTCCGATTTGTCCTATGAATTTTATACATAATTCTTTCCTCATTTTAAATTCTTTTTTTCTTTAAAATATATATAAATTGCTATAATAAAAAGAAAACCCAGAACTGCTAAAACCACCGCCCATTCAAGGATTGCCATGATCCAAACCTCCGGTCGGTCAAAGATGCTAAAGAACTGCGCGATGTTAAAATCGTCCATATTGACGTCCATGTCACCAAAATCCGTGAGAAAAAATGCGGCGATAAGAACGGACACGATAAA